>JAYUDQ010000081.1:0-16095 GCA_043739745.1 Acidimicrobiia bacterium
CGAAGTTCGGCCAGCGGCCGTTGACCGCGGCCAGATCCTGATTCACGACGGGCAGCCCAGTGCGGTAGCAGTCCAGGCACGGGCCTTCTTGCGACTGCAGCTCGAAGAGCTCGAGCAGGCGCATCGCGTCGCTCGACGATGCCACGACCCGAAGTTCCCCATCAGGCCCGGCCAGCATCAGCCCAGCCGCGCCGACCTCGAGAACCTCGACGCAACGATCGGCCAGCAGCGTGAGAAGCTCGACGACGTCGAAATCGGCCACCAGCGAGTCGGCCAGCTCGACAAACGTCTTGGCCAGCATTCGCTCTCTCGCCATCAGAACCTCCGGTCGATTCGCAGCGACCGAAGTCTGGGCGCGCAGCAGCAAGTCTGCCCGGTCGGGAACGTTGCGACAAGCCGCTGGCGCTTCTGAGGCATGTTCCGGCCGGTCGGGCTCAACGGACGAACTCGGTGTCGTCCTCGGTCGGGTCGAAGCGCAGGGTGCGGTCGACGACGTCACGCGCCACATCGACCAATCGGTGCTCGTTGCCGAACGCGTGGCCTCGAAGTCGGATCAGTGCATGGCCGACACTGACGCCGAGCTGTGCTGCGACCATGCCCGAGGCCTGGTGAACGACGTACTGAAAATCGGAGCCGTTCGCGAGCTCGGCGGCGAGCAACCCCGGCTGCGCAGTCGACTGCATGACCAAGACCGCCTGCGCGCACACGTCGGCCAATACCAACGCGTCGCTGTGCTGGTCGACCGTCAACGGGCCCGGCCGGTCGCAGTACAAACTCAGCGCACCGAGACGTACCGATCCAACCTGCAACGGGAATGCGAACACCGCCCGGGCCCCGGCAGCGACCGCCGGGCCGCTGAAGGCAATCCACCTCAGCATGTTCGGGTCGGCAAGATCAGGCTCCAATACCGGTGTGTCGTAGCGGTGGGCGTCGATACACGGGCCTTCGCCGAGTTCATACTGCAGCTGTTCGATCAGCGCACTCACCGCATTCGTGGTGCACACCGACCCGGCGGCTACGTCGCCCGACATCAACATGATGCCCGCACCGCTGACGTCGGTGACCTCGACACACACCTCGCAGAGACGTTTCGTCTCCAACGCCGCGGCCTCGACACCCAAAAGACGTGCGAGGATCCGCAACCGCCGCTGTCCAGCCACTCGCTCACCGCTCCCCGGGCCCAGGGCTCCTACTGCCCTCGGCTGCCGGAATCGACCCGCCAGTCTGGATTGGACGAACACCATGCTCCTGCGAGTCATGCCGGTCTTCGGAACTGGACGCGATACCACCGACCGAATCCGACGGCACATCCGACCGTGACGCGACCGGTACCCTCACCCACGTGGCCAGCGAGCCCCCATACACCGATCCCTCGACCCCGTCGCGCACGAAAACATCGAACAGGCCGCACAACTCAAGAACCTGCGCCGCACGCCGCGACGGTGCCCGCACCATGAATCGTCGCCCCTGCCCGAGGGCACGGCGACGGGCGTCGACGAGAACGCCCACGGTCGCCGCGCTCATGAACGTCACCCCGCTCAGATCGGCGACAACGTCCCCTGAACCCGACGCAAGGCACCGAACGAACGTTGCGGTCAACGCATCGCGAGTCGACGCGTCGTGCTCGCCGACAACCCAGACGACCACCCCAGTCTCACGTTGGATTCCATCCACGGTGCGCTCCCGGCCTGTGTTACGGCGGCAAAAGCGCTACCAGGATCTGGAGCATCGCTCCCCAGCCGCCAGCTTCGGCGACTCGACACGTACGGGATGAACTCGTGCTGCACCGAACATACACCCCTCGACGAATCAACGACACGGGCCATTACTCGCCGGCTCTGCGCTCATCGGGTCACGCCGGTTGGCGAAGTCCAGTGCCGATCCACGGCTTCACGTTCCCGTCAGGCACGCCAACCAGCACGGCAACCTCACGGTCGCTGCGCTGGTGTGACGTTGCGCCAGTTCATGATCATCGGATGAATCAGTAGGTCGCGTTTCGGGTGTGTACTGGGAGAACAGACAAGCTCCGACGGAGCGGCAAATGAAACCAGCCCGCATGCTCGCAATCGCAATTGTCGTCATGGCAGGCAGCATGGCGGGCTTGGTGTTCAACGCTGGACGGGCGTCCACCAAAATGTGCCCCGTCCCGAAAGCATCAGCGACCGGCGACAGCTGGGTTGCCGCGCGGCGGGTAGCTGTCGACTATCGGACGATCCAAGCCGCGTCTCGGGCGGTTGGCGTGACGATGACATCGGACCGCCAAGTTGTGGCCGTAATGGTGTATCCCACGTTCGTGGATACCCGTGTAGCCGCGACCAACAACGCCTGTCAGATCATTGGCGCGTTGGCGGACACGGCCGGCGCGACACCAAACGCGAAAGGCCGGGCGCCGTTCGTCTGGACACCACCACTGCCGACGAAACTCGACCCGAAGGGTTTCGGCGCACGGTTCGTCACGTCAACGCGCGGGTCGATCACGATCGAGCTTCGTGCAACAAGCGATGCGGAGTGGCATCGGTACGTGGCGACGTCCGTATCGATGCGATGGACATCGGGCTCGTGAAACGCAACCGTGGAACCACGTTGTGGGGTCTCGCGGCACTCGCGCTGGCAGCGTTCACGTCGGTGTACGCAGCCGGGTTCGTCGTGGTCACACACTCGGTATCGGCCAGTCATATCCGGGTTTCGGTGGCGTCCACGGCTCCCGATTCGACTCCAACCACGATCCCGCCCACGCTAATCCAACCGGCAACGCCAAGACCGACAACGGTACCAGCACCCAGTCCGATCCTGCCCATTCCACACCGATCGACAACGCATGCAGGGTGGACCGTAGGGGTGCTTTTCGCTGTGTTGTTGCTAGTCGCCTCGGTGCCGTTGCTGGCGCGGAGGTCGCGTTTCGTGCAACCGGTCAGGGTGTGGACTGCGGTGCTGTTCGGCGTCGGGGTGGTCGTCACGGTCCAGTCGTTCGGTCTGTTGTTCGTTCCGACGCTCGGAGCGCTCGTGATGGCGGCGAGAACCGGACGGCACCCGCTCAGAGCAACTACCGGGCCCGCGCATGCAACGGCTGGCAAGGCGTAAGAGGCAGCTCGTCGCCGTCTTGTTCGCGACGGTTATCCTCGACGCGCTGCGATTGGTGTTCCCATACTGGCCGGTGCGGCAAATTGCATCCATTGTGATGACCCGCAGACCCCACGGACCTCAGGCGACCAGGTTTGATCACCGTTGCTTCACCCCTCGTTTCGGTGTCGACACGCAACCGTCACGGCCATGACGGAAATCGAGTTGGGTCGCGGCCTTCGGGCCCTGGGCGGACGGTAGTCGTAGTCTTGAAGCCGCCGTTGGACTCCTGATCGCCCACAGAATGTGGATCGTGCGCGCAACGACACCTCCGCCAGAAGCGGGTATCGGTCCGTTCCCGGGAGCGGAACTCTTCTACCAGCCCATCAACCATCGCAACCATAAGGTCGTGGACTGGGCAGTCGCACGTCACCTAACCCGCAGCACAAGCACCCAAGGCACCGAACAGGACCGTCAGATGCTGATGATCGCAACAACGCTGGCCGAAGAAGCCGACGCCAACCGGGCCATCGTTGCGAAAGCAGTCGAGCACTCCGCCGGCTTCCGCCACACGAGCACGTGACCCTTCCGGTACTCCCGGTTGACCACAACCTGACGCCGAGCTCAGCCGGCTCCTGCCCTCGCTACCGGTGCATAGGTTGTGCAAGACGGTCGGCGACGGCGCATCACATTCGGCGTCTCGAGTGTTGATCAAACGGGTATAGACCATGAAGTAAACCTGGCTCCGAAGGAGCAACTATGAAGAAATGTCGCCGTATTGCTATGGTTGTCACGCTCTCAGCGGGCAGTGCAATAGCTCTCGCACCAGTTCCCGGGTATGCGGTCCCCGTTCGCGAGTCACCGACGGTGCACTGGCAGCAATACCTTGCGACGTCCAACGCGACGCGATCGACAGCCGATCGTGCACCCGTGACGCGAATGGAAAGGAAGGCTGGCGAGCGGCCAATCTCGGCGTCGGAACGATCCCAACTCGCAGCTGCGATCAAGCAGACCCTGTCGGCGAAAAGCGTCGTGATCGATGTTCGTTGGCCTTCAGGCGATGGCGCAACGCGGTCGATCACGCTCAACCGTCCGGATCGGGTTCACACAGAGACAACACTCCGTGACGGAGCCGTTGTCGAGTCAATTTCGATCGGCCGCGACACGTACGAGGCTTTGTCCTCCGCCCCCCACAAATGGGCGCACACACAGCGAACCGTACTTCCGGAAGGCGTCTTCGAGTCGACCTTGGGCCCGTGGTTGCACGCCGACAGTTTCGGACTTCGTGACGGTGCGTCGTACGTCGGTGAAATTTCCGATGGTGGCTCGCTCTTCGAGGTAAGGGCGCAGCTGGCCGGCAACAGAGTGGTAGCTCTAGCCGTCACACTCACAATCCCGAATCCGTTGACGAACCCACGCATACTTCCATCTGTCATGCGCATGACGAAGTTCGACCTAGCGGCGAAAGTCGTTGCCCCTCCTGTCGAAGAGACAGCAAAGGTCAGCGGCTGACTAGCCTCGATTTTTTCGTCCATGTTTGAGGCATGAATGGAACTGGGTAGTTACCGAAGGAGCCACAATTGGCACGAGGTATACTGGAGCTGCATGTCAATCACCTGAGGGGTCGGCTCAAAATGTGGAGAAAGGCGTTTACGTGAGTGCAGAGTCCCAAGAAGCTCTTTGGCTTCGGCCCAACCCGCTGGGCGATGATCCCCGTCATCGGTCACCATGACGATAACCATGAGCTTGCAACTTTTGAGGCTCCTAGCAATGCAATCGGGTGGAACATTCGACACTGACTGCGACGTTCAACTGTAGTTTCTGGGTCAAATCTCAGTCGTAGTTGAGGTCCCTTTGGTTCAGTTGAGCTCAGGGTGCCACCTCGCGTCCTGGGACGGGTTTCGGAAGGTGGTCCATCTGGGTCGAGCCGCCCTCGCGGGAGCGATCGGCGTGCATTCCCTCGACGACTGGCTACGGCCTGCTCGGGAACCGGGTGCTTACCGGATGGTGACGGGAGTGCCGACGGGAAGGTTGCGGGCGAGCCAGGTGACGTTGTTGTTGCTGACGCGGACGCTTCCGTTGGTGATGGAGCGTCCGAGGCATGTGGTCGGGCAATTGGTGCCTTGGATGACGATGCCGTGCCATGCCGGGTCGACGGTGTAGTCGGGGAGGACTGTTGACCAGGCGGCGAGGTGGAGGGTGAAGGGACCGAGGGGACTGTTGGCCTGTTGGGCGACGATGGGTTTGTTGATTCCGACAACGAAGCTGACGACGGCCGGGGTGGGGGTGTCATGCCTTCCGGTGGCAGCGGGCATGGTCCGGATCGTCTGCCCGTTGCGGGTGACGACGACGCGATGCTTCGCGACGAGGACATCGACGCGGTAGGGCGCATCGTTCAGGCTGATGCCGTCGGTGGAGACCCACCCGGTCGCCGGTCCGGGAGACGCGGGTTGGTCTCGTATGGGAAGTAGGACGTGCGCCCATCCGTCGACTGGTGGTTCGGTGACGAGAACGACAGGTGGCGGGCCTCCCGTTTCGCCCAGCGAGGTGAACGTCTTGGTGTCTCCACGCGTCCGGTAGACGGGAACTTTCGCCCAACCGTCGGGGCTGCGAGCAAGTATGCCGATGGCGACCGGAGAAGGCGAGCGGGGAGCGGCTGCGTGTGCCGACGGTTGCTGGGCCCCAAGGGTGACGACGACGAATACGAGCGTGAGCCTGAGGCGTTGCCGTGCAGGTTTCGGCGAGAAAGCGCGCCAGCGCACCGCATCTGGCGTTCCTGATCGGTACGTGCGCTCACGCATACCAGCCTCCCTCTGTTGGGACTGCCGACACACCCTACCGGTAGTCCGAATTCGCCGAGAGCCGAACCGGTCCTCTCAGCCGGGAGGGTGCCACTGCTGCACGGTTCGTTCCAGCAGTCCGATGGCTGCGGTGGCGATCGAACCCATCAGCGCAAGTCCGAACACTGACGCCCATAGCTGGAGTGGAAGTCGGAAGTCGACGGCCTGCGACACGCTTCGTCCGAGTCCTGTCCGCCCGTGCGCGAAGAACTCGCCGAGGACCGCACCGATCAGCGCCAGACCGACCGAGATCCGGGCCGCCGTGAACAGGTTCGGAAGCGCTGATGGGATCCGGAGCCGCCAGAGCACCTCGAGCGGTGAGGCGTCGACCGACCGGGCCAGCTCGATCAGGGTCGGGTCGACCGATTGGAGTCCAGCAGCCGTATTCAACAAGAACGGCACCATGCACACGAGTGAGGTGAGAGACACGACGGACTTGAGTCCGAAGCCGAGCCAGGTCACGATTTTCGGGGCGTAGGCGATGATCGGCGTTACCTGCACGAGCACAGCGAGAGGCTGCACGGCCTTCTCGATGAAGCGGGAATGTGCCATGACCGCGCCGCCGAGGACACCAACCAGCATCGCAAGGAGGAAACCGAGGCTGGCATTCCATGCTGTCCGGCGACCGTTCGTCCAGTAGTAGCCCGGATCGCTACCCAAGTGCCGAAGCACATCCCACGGCGCAGGCAACTCGGCGATATTGAACACCCGCACCAGCAGCTGCCACAACAGCAAGAAGCCCAGCACGCCAACGGCAGGGCTCACTGCCATCAGCCAACGGCGCGCAACGTTCAACAACGACACCCGCATCGTCCTCCTCCACGAACGATATGCGGCTCGATCATTCCTGCCTTGTCCGCTCGGGCATTCAGGGACTTTGGAGGCTCGCCAGTCTCGAGTTTGCGGTCGACTGGGCCGTGCGTGCTTGCGCGGCCGGGCAGTTGTACTCGCAGAAATAGATGTTGCCGTTGGCCACGGTCCATCTGTGGAGTGTTACGGGGTGGGATGGGTCGCCGCCGGCGATGGTGAGGGTCCCGGTGCGGCCTTCGAGCGTGGCCGGGATGAACACCATTCGGACTTCCTGTCCGACGACGGCGGGCAGGAAGCGTGCGTCGACCGGAGCGGAGCCGCTGAGAGCGAGGCGGGCTCGGATGGGCAGGTCCTTCGCCGGCTGGGCGATCATGATCACGCCGTTGCCCCATGCGCTTGCTGGCTGTGTGTCGCTCGGTGAGACCGGGGAGAACGCGCTGGCCCCAACGACACCGATCAGCCCGTTCACGAAGCCGTCGTAGCCGAGGTGCGACAGCGAAGCGTCAGTCCTCACGATACGGAACCGTGAAGCACCGACACGTCCTTCCTTCACGATCGTCCCGACGACGATCTCGGATCCGACCGCATGGGCCGGCTGGCGGTCGAGCGCGTGCCATTCCTGCGGAGTCGCCCGTCGGAGATGACCTGCGACTGCCACCATTTCTGCTCTTGACATCCGAAGACCGCGTAGCTGCACGGTTGTGCCGTCGATGTCGACGTAGCCCTCGGTGAACCGCGCTTCGGTCGCGGGGGCCGTTTTGAAGCGAATCTGCGTGCCTGCAGGCGTGGTCTCGAGCGGACCGTCGTTGCCGACCGGCCATTCGCCCGTCGGTGGCGACGCCGCCGACACCCACGATGTTCCTCGCCGGTACCGCACCGTCTGCATGGCCAGCGCAGCATCGGATGCGGTCGAGCGCGGCCCGTCCCATCCAGCCGGAAGCGATGCTGCGGGGATGACGAATCGGCCGGTGTCGCGTACCAGGGCGTTGGCGATCTGGGTCAGGGTGGCATCCGTGACGTCGGACGAGAAGATCGAAACGGGAGCGCCGCCGACTGGGATGACGACGATCTTTGCCGAGCCGTTCGTACGCAGCAGCCGTCGGACACCTGCCACCACGATGGCGGGCTCCGCCGGGTCGGCGACAGGGACAGCGATAGGTCCGAGATTCCGCAGAATCGGCACCAAGCTCACCCTGCCTTTCCCGTTCGTCTCGCGGTACTGCAGCTCGCGCGATTCGGGCTCGGGTGCGAGGTTCTGCGGGTCGACGAGCTTCGGGCGGGTGCCCGTGCCGAAACCGGCAGGAAGGTCGGTGATGATGAATCCGGGCCGGTCGTCG
Source organism: Acidimicrobiia bacterium (assembly GCA_043739745.1). Lineage (GTDB taxonomy): Bacteria > Actinomycetota > Acidimicrobiia > Acidimicrobiales > JANYDT01 > JAYUDQ01. The sequence continues at coordinate 8,048 of JAYUDQ010000081.1, forward strand.
ATGGTCGAGGTCTGCACGGCAACTGGCGAACTGCCGCCTTCGCGCCGCTGAACGACGAGCACCGCAGCGAGGGTCAGCGCGAGTCCGCACAGTCCGGCGATCAGCGACCGGCCGACGCGACGTCCGCCTGTGTGGCCGGCGAACTGCACGAGCGATGTGGGGACAGCATGCGGTGGGCGTGGCCGATCTGCGGCCGGGATTGCGGCCGTCGCGACTTCGTCGAGATGGGTTTGCAGGCGCGTTTCGAGGTTCATGACAGTTCCTTGCGAAGGCGGTCGAGGGCACGGTGAAGGTCGGATTTCACCGTGCCGAGCGGACGATCAGTGATCGACGCGATCTCGTCGAGTGTGCAGTCGGCGTAGAAGCGCAGCACGACGACACGACGCTGCGCATCAGACAGGCGTTGTACGACGGCCCACGTCTCATCAACCTCGGGCGGGACCACGACGACCTCGCGCGCGACAGGTCGCAGCCGATCCCGGAATCGTCGCCGGTGATACGAGGCCGATCGGTTGACCACGATGCGTCGAAGGTAGGCGCGCGTATCGATGATGTCCGCTGCGACGGGATCGCGCCCGGCTAGCGCGGCGAACGCGTCCTGCGCAAGGTCCTCAGCCTGCTCGCGTGATCCCGTCAGCAGGAAGCCAAGACGCACCAGGTCAACGTGAAGCGCCCGCTCCGCCGGGTCGCTCACCATTCGCAGTGATCCATGCACACCTGTTCCGTCGCCCAGCCCTCTTGAAAGGTTGCACCCGGATGCCATCAAGTGAGACCTTTTTCGACTGGTGTTGGCGACGACGCGACCAACGCCCCTGCGTAGCGATCAGTTGTTGACACTCCGAGTCACCGGCGGGGTGCCGGCGTCTTGGAACTCGATCCTGTATGTGCCTGACATTGGGGTTTGGACGCCGGGGAAGAACGCGCACCGGTAGGACTGTCCGTCGACGGCGGGGAGGAAGGTGGCTGTGATCGCCTTGCGGCCATCGAGTCTGAGGGTGACGCGGGTCGGGTGCAGTGCCGTGGCGACGCGGGCCACGGTGATTCCTGGCCGACGGTTCAACACGATGGTGTCTTGGGACGATTCGCCGGCGAACACGGTCTCGGACGCACCGGGGACACCGACGAGGCCCGTCGTGAAGGAGGGAAGCGACGATTGCAGGAGCGTTTGGCGGACGGTTCGCCATCGCTGCTCGCCGATGACGCCCTCAGCAACGATGTCACCCGGCGCAACGATCGACCCCACGGCGTAGGCGGGAGCGACGCTCAGCGCAGCCCATTCCTTCACCGAGGCTGCATGCAGACTTCCAAGCACCAATTCGGGAGTCACTCCGCTCGCCTCACCGGAAACGAACCGGGACCAGTCCTTCGAAATGGCCGACCAGTATCCGCCGTTCGATTCCGCCGTCGGGAAGACGTTGAACGTCGTGCCGTCACCATCGCGGACGGTCCGCCCCTTCTGATCGGGCCTGGGACCCATCGGCGTCCATTCGTCGCCTGCCCGGGGCGGCCGGTTGACGGTGATGATTTTGCCGGCGGGACCGCGGTACTCCGCCATGCCGGACAGGTCGGCCGACGGTGTGGGTTGGAGGCGGCTCTCCCATCCCGAAGGCAGCCCGTTCTTCGGGACGACGACGCGAGGGCCGTGTTCCACGAGCGCCGTCGCGAATCGGGCAAGGGTGGGGACGTCTATCCCGGAGGCCAGAAGCCAGGCCTTGCGTGAGCCGACCTTGACTGACGCCATCAGGTATGCGGATGCGTCCGCGCTAGTGCTTTCGAGCACGGGGATGCGCTCGCCGTGCACGGTCATGCTCGTTGCGGACGCTAGCGGGCCGAGGTCGTCGGTGGTGGTGACGCTGAGGCGGCCCGGACCGTTGCGCTGGCGGTACTGCATAACGGAGGACTCCGTGGGGGCTGCGAGGTTCTGTGGGTCGGCCAGTTCGATGCGCACGCCATTGTCGAACCCGGCCGGGATCGTTCCCAATACGAGACCCGGGTGCGATGACGTCGAGGCTGCATGAACGAGTGTCGAGCGCGGTTTGTCGATCCGCATGGCGACAAGTAGTCCCGAGGCGAGAGCGAGCACCGCTGCTGTTGCGGCGATCGGAAGGACGGGCCACCGTGGCCCGAAGAGGCGGGCTCCGGTTGTCGCCGGCGACGGGGCGGAAGCGGGGCGCGGGGAGGCGGTGCGTTTACGGGGGGCAGGTGCCGCAGCGGCGAGGTCGGCGGCGGTGTGAAGGTGGTCGCGGAGGCGGTTTTCGAGGCTCATTCGCTCAGTTCCTTGCGAAGACGGGTCATGGCGCGGGACAGGTCGGACTTCACGGTGCCGATCGGACGGTTCAGCTCGGCGGCGATGGTGGCGAGGGGCCAGTCGAGGTAGAAGCGCAGTACGACGGCTTGGCGTTGCGCAGCCGGGAGCCGGGAAACTGCAGCGAGGGTCTCGTCGACCTCTGCCGGTAGAACGACGTCTCGGACGGTTGGTACTCGGCGGAGCCGGATGCGGCGGCGGTGATACTGGGCGGCCTGGTTCAGTACGACCCGGCGGAGATATGCGTGCATATCGTCGAGCGGGTTGCCGCCACGACGTGCATGGGTGGCGAGTGCGGCGAAGGCCTCCTGAGCGAGATCCTCGGCCTGCTCCCGCGACCCGGTCAACACAAAACCCAACCGAACCAGATCGGCCCGCTCACAGGTCGAATCGGTAGTGGCGGGTTGGCCCGACCCCGTGTCTGCGAACGCTCGGCTGCGCATGTCTATTCAGTAGTAGCTGAGGCCCGTTTGGTTGCAGTCCGACAAGATAATTCTGGCTCTACCGGTTCGAACGGCGGTGTACGGCGGCTTCCGACGTCTCACAGTGAAGCCGTCACCTCCCGCAAGTAACCCGCCGGCGTCAACCGCAGCGTCGTTTTCGCTGACACCACCGCTCTACGACGGAGGTCGACTTGAGGTCGCAGACCGGGCGTGACGCGTCAGAGCTGCGAACAGCGGGTGCCTCCCCGGCGCGCTGGGCGACGTTGTCCAATCGAACGGTGCCGGCAGGAAGGACGAGGCGGCATCGTCGAGCGCCGTTGCGTAGTGGGAGATGAGTAGCGGGAGTTCATGGGCTTCGAGGTTCGTCGCGGCGAGACAGACGTTGTCGGACCAGATGCTGATCGTTGTGACTTGTCGTTCGGGATGCCACGTCGACCGGAGATACCGGTTCGTGCCGAGTGCGTCGGGAACATGAATTCTCGCAGGCGTGGCCACACCAGCAGTATCTGGGCTGTGGCGTGGCATCGTCAACGAGGCCCCCTGGTTGTGAAAGGAATCTGAATCGCCAACTTCGCGATCGTTGCCAGCCAGCCCGCTGAAAGTCAGCGACCTGCCCGCCCTCAGGTCGGTCGCGTGAACCAACGCGATCAACCCGGCCTCGGGTCCCGACCGTTTGGGTCCAAACGGTCGTTGGGGGTCTGCGTAGGCGAAGCTCGCGCTGAGGGTGAGGCGATCCGTGCCCGCGGTCTCGCGATCGGAGTGCCTGTCGGAGGTTCACGCGCCTATCGGGCGCCGGCCGGTGTCTGCGCGGCGATACGGTCTCGCCGAACACTGGCCGGCCATTGTCGACGTGGCCGCAGGGGTGTTCGCGCACGTCGGCAACTTCACGGTGCTCAATGGTGCGGAGGGGGTGAACCAGGCGCTCATGCAGGTTGAAGTTGTCGGCCTTTCGAGCAACGAGTTCCTCCGCGGCCTGTTCGTCCCTCGCGGCGGTGCCGCAGCACCGGCAGTCTGCCCGGGGTTGAGGACGAGCGCACGACGCAGTGACGATCGAGTGTTGCCTGTCGGCGTCCGCGGCCAGCTACAGCGCAATCGCGTCGACCAACGATTGGTCCCGAACCTCATCGAGTCGGTGGCATGGTTTGGCTGATCATGGTCGACCGTCGCCGCAGGATTTTCGGGCTTTTCGTCGGGTTCACGAGCGTCCTACTCGTTCCCTCGACAGCGGTTGTCGCGCGTGATCCGCTGACCACCATCGCATGGCCGCGAGGAGACCGCTCGTTTGAAATCCACGGGCAGTTCGGGCCTGACCAGCCGCTTTCGATTGCGCTTCATCCCTCTCGTCGGCCGGTTCGGGTGACCGTGAAACCCGACAAGGTGGCTGCCCTCTGCCCCTCGACTCTTGACGGCCACATCATCCGAACGGCCGCCCGAGGATGGTTGCGCAGCTGCACGCTCGCCGGTGTCGGCGCTGTCACTCTCCTATCGGCGAGCGGGCTGGAGCACTTGGCCTTCGCAGTGACGCTGCTACACGGCTCGAACCGACATTTGACGATCCGAGTTACCTATGAGCCTGCCGACGCATTCGTTGAGGTGATCACCCCGACCTTTCGGTTACTTGACGTCACCTTCACGCCCCGTACCCGCACCGTCGGCGCGCAGACCTTCATGCTGCCCGGGTACCGGCCGGTACCTGCGGCCAAGGTGACCGTCAGCCAGCAAGGTCGCCGTGAACGTCAGCGAACAGGACCTTGCGACTTTCCATCTGAAATCGACTGCTTCGACAGGTTCCGCCCCGGTCGTGAGGTGACCGCCTCACTCACGTTCGTCGATGACACGACGAAACCCACCGCACTCTGGCTGTCGTGGATCTGAGCCCAAGGCGCGAGGTTGTTGACCGTCCTTACGCGCGGGCCGTTGTCCTATCAACCAAGACTTCTCTTCTCTGTCGCGCACACAATTTTGGAATATGACGCGGGAGAAAAGCTCAGGCTGCGCGTGCAGACTTGCCATCAATCGGGACTACAACTCACCTGAACTTCGGCACGTTTCCTGATGGAATCGCTCCGGCATCAAAAAGTCTACGCGATCCGATTGGTCGTGATAGGCGGATTTCCACGAAGTCGGATGGGAACATGCACATCTGGCCTCGCGGTGTCAGGCGGATGTCGACAGTCGACGTGTCTTCTGCAAGCTCGACGTCGTACAGCGGCTTCCCTTTGCCGGTGGCGCAGATGCTGCCACCTACGATGAGCACGAGCCGCTTGCCGCTTGAGCGCCGATGATCGACCACCCATGGAGCGCTGGAGGTAGTGCCGGTGACGACTCTCGGTCGGCAGGACGAGGCGAAGGACGTTACGCTCCACTGCGACCCTCGGAGTCCGAGCGTCAGTACCGCTGGTTCGTCGGTGGGAAGATGCGATCGAGTGCCTATGAGCATCCAGATGGTCGTGGGACTCCGGTCGAGCACGAGCACGCGATCGGGATCGTAGAGCTGCAGCGAACCGATCGGACCGTGATCTTCTACCAACGGCTTGAACCAAGCCTGAAGGTCGCCAGCCGGTGCTACGAGCGGGTTTGCCAGCAACTCCGCCGGAAATGGAGGAGAGCCTGCGCAACTGGCAAGTCGCGCAGGCTGCAAGGGACGAACGGCGCTATCCTTAAGGACCACTGGGTTGCGCAACGTCGCAGCGCCGAACATGAGACCGGCAAGTAGCGACATGGTTCGGACATTTGGCACGATGAAGACCTCCGATTCTGGCAAGCCGTCCAACCCGCCCCAATGACAGGTAGCCGATCTCTCAGATCAAATACCGGCTGAGTCTATCACGGAATTCGTTGGTATGTCGACGAAAGGGCGTTCATAAAGAAAAGGTAGGACGACCCTGAGTCCAACGAGATTAAGTACACACCCGACGCGAGGACGACCCGCCCACGGCGGCGCCGGCCACGCTTGTCGTCACTCGGCAAACACAATGGCGAGTCCCCGGGTCCGATCTGTTGCGGCGATGATTGTCACGGCCGCGCTGCTAGGGTTGCTCTCGGCCTGCACGCGGGAGTGCAACGCAATGAGTTGTCTCACGAGCCTGCGAGTGGCGTTCCCGAACGGAATTGCGGTCGGCGTGCAGCTGTGCGTCCAGGGGGAATGTGTAGCGGTTCCCGCTGGGTCGAACGGCTCCTCGATGGTGTTCACGATGGAGGGCGTCGACTCACGAGGAGATCTGCGCACGACGCTGAAGCGCGGGACCACCGTCGTCACGGTCGCGCCGAAGACGTTGAGCGTGTACCCGAACGGCAAGCGGTGTCCGAGCGAGTGCGTCCAACTGTCGATCAAACTCGACCGGTCCGGTGTCCCCCTTCACACCTGAAAGACGAGGGGAGGACACAGATCAAATACCTCAACATCGCAAGGGTCGGTCGACCCTCGGGAAGGTCGGTGCCACCCGCCGATTGAGAAGCTGTGTCGCTCACGGGAGAAGCGCGTCTCGGTGTGGCGGGGTAGCGTCCGCGGCGTGCGAGTCCTGCTTGCGGAGAGCACCGATCCCGTCGATCGTGCGATCGCTCAGGAGTCGAGGACGGTTCGAGCGACTACCGAACGGTGCTCGGGGCGTTCGTGACCGGCCCGGTCCGATTCGCCGCAACGCAGGGATCGACCCGCGATTGCCTTGTCGAAGATCCAGGCCGAAGGTAGCTCGTAGTGCGGGCGAACACCGACACCGCGCGTAAAACTGAAGGATGGTCGATGCGGTGGAGCACCCTCAAGGTCTGGATTCTGGGTGCCTTGGGATTGTCCGCATTGCTCACGTGTTCAAGCCCTTCTTACGCCCGCTCTATCAGATGTGATCCGGCTCGATACCAGTCGCCGCAAGTCGTTCCAGCCATCCTGCGTAGCTCATCCTCTGTCGAAGAAGTAACAGGGCTGATCCTCGCGACAGGTTTACCGTTGCGTGCGCGCGTGCCGATCAAGATCATCTGGCGCCTGCATAACGACGTCCAGTTCCGATTACGTCCCGCCCAATTACGGGAGGGTGGGCGGAGTGTGCGTAGTGTTTCAGCCACGTGGGGACCGAAGCGTCACCAGGCGTCGACTTTCGACGAATCTGTCGGGCGAGGAACCATGAATGTACCTGTCGGGGCCGAGTACGGATCGGGTTGGACCTTGCCGACGGCAGGATGTTGGGAGTTCCAGGTGGTCGCAGCGCGCTCGGTACACCGATTCGGCCTGCAAATTTCGCCGTAGTCCGTGTGCTTCATCGGAGGCGCTGGCGTTTCCTGAGTCGCAGCGGAGTGCCCCGACGAGACGTCCCCAAACCTCGATACGTCGCCGCCATGCTCGTTGGCAGCGACGAGACATCGTGTCGGTCCGAACCGGTCGGCGAGCGGTGACGACGTTCGGGAGGCAGGGATGAGACGAACCGTTCGAAACGCAGCGCCGCTGCGAGCGGAAGCGACGGTTCGGATCGGCCTGCTGGCGCTGTGTGTTGCGGCGTCGACGCTGATGGCGAGCGGCCAGGCCGGGGGCACGGCAGCACGGAGGCAGACGGTGTTGTTGCCGTGGCCGTCGACGATGAGCCAGCCGATGGGGACAGCGTTGCATGGGACGTCGTGGCGGGTGGCAAAGGTGACCGACCATGGCCGCGTGGTGCGCGTCGGCGGTGATCCGGTGGTGCTGTTCGACTTCGGCGACGGGATCGGCGAGAACGTGTTGGTGGTGTTCGACGGCTGTCAATCGTGGCAGGGCACGTTTGCGTTCTCGTCGGGATCGTTGATCGGAATGGGTCGCCCATCGTTCGCGCCGTGCGTGGCGAACCCGAGCGCCCAGCTCGTGGAGGCGGTGTTGGCGGGGAGTTCGGGGGTCAGGCCGGCGACCGTTGTATCGGCAACGAAACGCTTGGTGGTGTCGAGCGGTGATCGGCGCGTGGAGTTGGAGCGTTCGGGTGGCAACTCGCTGTCGGGCACAGGGTGGGTGCCGCAACAGTGGACCAATGGAACGCTCGGTTCGATGCCGTTCGTGTCGTTCGGGACGACTCGATTCGCGTCCGACGATGGGTGCAATTCCTTCCACGGGACGTTCGTGGTGGCGGGGTCGAGGCTCGTGGTGGCGTCGACGATCAGCACGGCGATGGCGTGTCTGAACATGCCGGACGATCCGTACGTGGGCACGCCACCGCATGACGAGACAACGTTGGTGCGCAAGGGGAACGTGTTGGTGTTGACGCTGAACGGGAGGTCGACGAGGTACCGGCAGGTTCCCGCCCTGGAACGTCCGTTGCTTGTGACACCGGCGCCGGATGCGACGG
>JAYUDQ010000082.1:0-2615 GCA_043739745.1 Acidimicrobiia bacterium
ACGTATCCGGGCATCTGGGTCGAAGCCCGCCCGGTCGGCCTCCTGTGGATGCAGGACGAAGCTGGACCGGACGCCAAGATCCTGTGCGTGCCTCCGACCGAGCCGCGGTGGAAGGGGGTCGAAGACATCCGCGATCTCCCGCAAGAGCTTCTCGAGGAGATCAAGCACTTCTTCGACGTGTACAAGATGCTCGAACCGGACAAGACCTCATCGACCGCCGGGTTCGAGGGTGCGCGGGCGGCGTGGCGAGAGATCAACGCGGCCATCGAACGGCAGAAGACCAACATCGCCGCGCACTGAGCACACCGAGCGCACCAAGCCACACTGAGTCACTGCGACCGACCCGAACCCGCCGCCCGACAGATCTCCAGCTGACCGTTCGAAGCCCGCTCCCCACGGATGCAGACGGCCACCAGTTCGGCCAGGCGAGCCGGCTCCCATGCATTCCAGAAGTCCGCATGCATGGTGGCTGCGGATCCTGAGGAGAGCACGACGTCGGCCGGCGATCCCGACAGACCCGACAGCTCGGCGCGCAGACGCAACAGCGGCAGCGCATGTCGATGAGACGCCGGGCAGGCACCGCGCACTGTGCCGGCGACGTGGTCGGGCGATAGGCCCAGCCCGTCCCAGCACTGCGGGAACGAGACGCGGACGACGAGCGGCACAGACCCCTTGCAGGCCGGAGGATCGGACGTCCACCCAATCTCGTCGACGCCGCGCCCGCAGCTCCAGGCGACGGACCGAGCAGAGCGTCCGCCGATCATCTGTATCCCCAGCGGGTAGGGCTCGATCACTGCCGCATCAACGTGACCCGCCGAGTAGTACGCCCGTAGCGCAGACCATCGCGAGCTGCGAGCCGAAGGAAGCCAGTAGGCGGCATGATCGGCGCGATCGTCACAGGTCGTCGCCGACCGCCGCAGCTCGGCGAGAACCGACTGCGCGGTCGTCATCCGGTTTCCGAAGAACTGGTGCTCGTGCGAGGCACCGGTGACGCCTGGATGCACGATTGGATCGTCGGCGGCGACGTGTGACGGTCGGCAGGTGGCGACGAACGCAAGCGACGGGTATCGGACAGAGAACCCCGACGCCCCGACGGGCGCAACGCGCGCCCCCACGACGCGGTCACGGGCGGAGCGGCCGGTCAGTACCGCTTGACGCCAGGAGACGTAGACCAGTACGACGATGATCCCGGCGGCCACGATCCGTGAGACGCCCCGCCGCACCTCAACCGCCGCGCTTGCGCACCCGCAGCTTCAGGGGCGTTGCTCCGAAATTGAACCGCTCACGGATGCGCCGCTCGATGAAGCGCATGTACTGCGGCGACAGCTCGCGGTTGGCGAAGAGCGTGAACGTGGGCGGATCGGTGGCGCCCTGGGTGGCATAGAGGATGCGCGCCTCACGGCTCGGGTGGGCCTGTACCGCTTCTTGGATGAGCTGGTTCAGTTCTCGCGTCGGCACGCGCATGTGGTACTTCGTGATGGCCTCGGCCAGCGCCGGCATCAGCTTGTGCATGCCCAGACCACTACGTGCACTTATCTTCAGAACCGGCGCGTAGCTGAGGAATGCGAGCCGGTCCTCGATGCTGTACGTGGCCTCGCCGCGGCCGTCGTTGTCGAGCAGATCCCACTTGTTGAGGAGCACGACGATCGGACATCCCGCAGCGTCGATGCGCTCGGCCAGGCGTTGATCCTGATGGGTGACGCCTTCGGTTGCGTCGAGCACCAACAGCGCGGCGTCGGCACCGTCAATGGCCTGGAGCGCCCGCACAAGCGAGAAGTACTCCGCGCCTTCGTCGATCTTCGACTTGCGGCGCATACCGGCGGTATCGATGAAGCGGATCTCGCCCTCGTCGGTCTGCACGACGGTGTCGATCGCATCACGGGTCGTCCCGGCCATGTCGTGCACGATCGAGCGCTCGTCGCCGATGAGTCGGTTGAACAGCGTCGACTTGCCGACGTTCGGGCGGCCCGCGATCACGACAGCAGGAACCTTGCCGCCACCGACGCCGGTGGTCTCGAACGTCATGCGGTCGACGGCCTGCTCGTGGTCGAAGTCGTTGTCTTCCGGGTCCGCCGCCACCTCGGCCTTGGGCAGCACTGCGATGACTGCGTCGAGGAAGTCGCCCGTGCCGCGGCCATGAAGCGCGCTGACCGGGAACGGGTCGCCGAGGCCAAGGCCGGAGAACGCCCAGATATCGGGCTCGCGGGTCTCGCCGTCAACCTTGTTGGCGATCACGAACGTGCTGCCCTTGGGTCGGCGACGGCGCAGGATGTCGGCCACGGCCTCGTCCTCGGGCGTGGCACCAACCGTGACGTCGGTGACGAACAGGACGAGATCGGCTTCCTCGATGGCCCGTTCAGACTGACGGCTCACCTTCTCGTCCAGCGAGTTGCCGCCCTCCATCCAGCCGCCAGTGTCGATGACGAGGAAGGGGACGCCGCTCCACTCGGCTTCCACATCCTTCCGGTCGCGCGTGACGCCCGGACGCTCCTCCACGATCGCCGCGCGGCGGCCGACGATGCGGTTCAGCAGGGTCGACTTGCCGACGTTCGGACGCCCGACGATCGCCACCGTCGGCAGCCCTCGCGGGTTGGTGGCCGTGATCCGACTCCCAC
>JAYUDQ010000083.1:0-2612 GCA_043739745.1 Acidimicrobiia bacterium
CGCAACAGCGCCCCCACGAGCACCCGTTCCTGGGAGAACCCAACCGTCACTAAACCCGGTTCGCTTCACATCTCATGAACGATCGGGGCTCGCTGAAACGAGCCGATCATCCCAAGGTCGAACGCGGCCTCACGCACCAATCTGCCGGCTTCCACCAACCCGGGAGTGCGACGGCGGAAGTCGGGCGGTAACGCTGCGGCTTGGCCGATCCTTCTTCACAAGAGAAGGCACGCGACTGCCGCGCTATCCGCGGTACTGAACCTCGGCTGACGAGCCGCGGGTTCCGTTCAGCGCGGAGTCAGTTGCTCTTCGCGAGAGTGCTGTGACGTTGCTGTCTGAGAAGGAAGTGCATCATGCGATGGATTCCCTCGTCGCCCTGCGGCGTACGCCGGCCGGGGACGTGTGCGGTGGGTCTGTTCGGAGGAGTTGTCATCCTCGCCGCAGGTTCGGCGTGGGCCACGCTCAGCGCCCCGATGCCGAGGACGCAGCCGACCGTTCCCGTCGGATTCACGATCAGCAAGCTCGCCGCGGCTCCGGCGGCGACGAGGAGCTGCGACGACCTCGTGTTCCTCGAGGGACATTTCTTTCTGGGTTGTCAGAACAAGACGCTGGGCAGCGGGGGCGGTGGCAACAGCACTCTCGTCGAGTACACCGCCGCGGGCGCGCTGGTCACGACCTGGTCGATCAAGGACAAGATCGACGGTCTGGGAGCTGACCCGCTGCGCCATCGCGTGATCGTGACCGAGAACGAAGACCGTAACTCGTATCTGTTGACCGTCACGCCGTCCGCGCCTGCTGCACACCAGATCGTCCGCTACGCGTACTCACCGAACCCGAGTGATGCGAACGCCCCGGTCGCGTTGCGCACTGGCGGCGGCACCGACCAGGTGAGTGTCGATAGGGCTGGGCACATCTTGATCACTGGTTCGCATGCGCGGAAGGGGCAGGGCACGGCGGTGTTCAAGGTCGTCCTGAGCCCGCCCCGGACCCCGGGCGATACCGGCACGGCGGCGCTGAGTCCGACGTTTCGCGACAACGCGACGGCGACCAACGGCAACACCGGGACGGGAACGGTCAGACTCAACCTTCGCGATATTGACTCTGGCGCGATCGTTCCAAAAGGCAGCCCCCGGTTCGGCGGGAGCTACGTGATTACCGATCAGTCGGCCAATGAGCTGGTCTTCTCCCACAACATTTTCGACGGCACGGGTCTGACGGTTCTGAGGACTGGGTTCAGTCTCGACGACATCCGCTGGGCGACCTCGGACCGCGGCACCCTCTACGTCGTCGACAACGGTGACATGGTCGCGGGCGCATCCGCCATCTACAAGGTGACCGGACCATTCAAGAAGAACACCGTGCTGGCGTCGAACGACACCATCGCCGACCAAGTCGTGACCGTCAACCTGACGACCGGGAAGCTGACCCCGTTCGTGCGCCACCTGACGTTGACCACGGGACTCGTCTACCTCGACCCGACCGGCACTCAAACAGAACTGGCGCTCAACGGCGATCACAACGACGGCTCCGACCGCGCCCACGGGTAGCACGAAGCGACCATCGACTTGCGGCTCATGAACGGCCTGTGGGCAGCTTGGAGTCGTTGCGACCTCCGGCGTCTGGCACGCGGCCACGGAAAGCGCATCCTGCAGCGCACTGTCGGTCCCGTGCCTGGACGACGCTCGGGACCACAAGCGTCGGCGCCGGCGCGCGCAGCTGGTCGTTCGCGGCCGAAGCCGGATCTGCCACACCGACGAATGGGGACTCGTCGATCTCCCAGACCTTCACACTCCCCGAGCTTCCCCCGGTTGGGCGGGCACCGAACCTGAGGCGTCCGGGGTGGTCAAGGGCTGAGCGCAGGTAGCGGCGCTTGTCGGCAGAGGCGTAGCGCGTCGACTTTCCGTCCGTCGTGCGAACTTCAGTGAACGACGACGGACGACCGATCATGCCCTTTTCCGCAGATCGTGTTTGCGTTCTACCCCGGAGTTGTGGCCATCAGGACGTTGGCCCGTTGAGAGGAGCATGGATGCGTTGGATATCGCGAGACGAGCGGGGTTCGATCCCCGAGTGGGTGATGTTGCTCGTGATGAGCATCGGAATCGTGATGGCCTTGTGGGCGATCGTGCAACCCGACCTCACATCGATCGTCAGCAATGCGCTCAACCAGCTGCGTGGCTGACGCGCGGTGCGGCGTCGTGCACCGAACCGAGGCAGGGACGACGATCGTCGAGTTCCTTGGCGTGGCGTTGCTCACGGTTGTGGCGATGATGGTGCTCATACAGATGGCGGTGTGGCTCTGGGCGCGCAACGTCGCGGTGAATGCCGCCGACGAAGGGGCGCGTACGGCGGCTGAGATTGGCCGCCCGCTCGTCGATGGCGAGACGCGTGCTCGGTCGGTGTTGCACGACGGCCTGGGCGGCGGTGCAAACCGATTTCGAATCGCGGTCGCGCAGGATGGTGCTGCCGTAGTGGTTCGGGCCGAGGGCGTCGCGCCGCGGATCGTTCCGTTCCTCCCGGCGTTCGACATCTCTGCGCATGCGAGCGCCTTCGACGAAGACCAGGTGTTGCCGCGATGATTTGGCTGACGCGGCGCGACGAGAACGGCAATGCGA
>JAYUDQ010000084.1:0-2611 GCA_043739745.1 Acidimicrobiia bacterium
CGATGACGACGCCGATGACCACGCCGACTACAGGGCCGACCTTCGAGACGATCCTCTACGAGGTCAGCGACGGCCTCGCCCTCGTCACGCTCAATCGGCCCGAGGCAGCCAACTCGATCAACCTCGCCATGGGACGCGACCTCAAGGACGTCGCCATCGCGTGCGACGAGGACCCGTCGGTCCGGGCCGTGCTGCTACGGGCGAACGGCAAGATGTTCTGCGCCGGCGGCGACCTCCCGTCGTTCGCTGCCTTCGGCGACCAGATCGGCGTGCAGCTGAAGCGCCTGACCACCGACCTGCATGCCGCACTGTCACGCTTCATCCGCATGCGGGCGCCGATGGTCGTCGCAGTGCAGGGCGCGGCGGCCGGTGCCGGGCTGCCGCTGGCGATGGCGGGCGACCTGGTGCTTGCCGGTCGGTCGGCGTCGTTCACGATGGCCTACACGGCGGCCGGGCTCAGCCCGGACGGCGGATCGACCTACCTGCTGCCCCGCCTCATCGGCATGCGTCGGGCGCAGGAGCTGACGCTGCTCAACCGCCGCCTCAGCGCCGACGAGGCCTACGAGTGGCAGATGCTGACGAAGGTGGTCGACGACGACGTGCTGGCCGACGAATCGCTCGCCCTTGCCCGACGCCTCGCGGATGGTCCGACCGAGGCGTTCGCCTCCGCCAAGCGGCTGTTGTGGGGATCGCTCGGCGACACGATCGAGGTGCAGATGGAACGGGAGGCACGCGAGATCGCAGCCAACGCCCGGGGTATCGACGGCTCCGAGGGGATCGCCGCGTTCACCGGCAAGCGCAAGCCGGTGTACAAAGGCCGTCGTTGAGCGTTCGGCGTTGACCAGTTGGGGCGGATCGCTGGCATGATCCGGCGCATGAGCATCTACGACGCGGCCATCAGCAACCTCGACGGGACTCCCGCCGACCTCCACGAATACGAGGGCAAGGCGCTCCTCATCGTCAACGTCGCCAGCAAGTGCGGCCTCACACCGCAGTACACTGGCCTCGAAGCCCTGCAGAAGCAGTACGGTGACCGCGGCTTCAGCGTCCTCGGCGTACCCTGCAACCAGTTCATGGGCCAGGAGCCGGGAACGGCCGAGGAGATCCAGACCTTCTGCTCGACCAGCTATGGCGTCACCTTCCCGCTGTTCGAGAAGGTCGACGTCAACGGCGCCGCCCAGCACCCGCTGTACAAGGAGCTCAACGCAGTCGCCGATGCCGACGGCTACGCCGGCGACGTCCGCTGGAACTTCGAGAAGTTCGTCGTCGCCCCGGGCGGTGCCGTCACCCGCTTCGGCCCGAAGGTCACGCCGGACGACGCAGCGCTCGTGTCCACCATCGAGGCCGCGCTCCCGGCGTGAGCTGAGCGGGTCACTGCGTTCCGTGGGTGGGCTCAGCCCACCGAGTCCACCCACGCGTACGCGGTTTGCATGATTGCGAGTCCCTCGGCCAGTTCGACGACCGGTGTGATGACGACGTCGTCGTTCAGATCCTTGAACCTCGCCGAGAAATCCAGCAACGCGGCTACGCCTGAGACGTCGAGGAGGAGAAAACCTCCCGCATTGCTCGCCGAAACCCTTGCCCCTTTGATTTCGAAGCCGTCCGTCGGCGTCCATTTGGTGGATCGGGTGTAGGCGTCGCGTCCGGCTGCGAGGCTGGACCCGACCGGTTGACGTTTGGTTGACGTCGTTCAGCGGGTTGCTGGTCGGTGGAAGCGGGGCCGATCGCTGCGCGCCGCGTAGAGGAGCGGGTCGGTCGCGCTAAGGATGCGTCAAGCCCCTTCCCAGCATCGGCACGTAGGCGTACAACGGTTGCATGACGAAGCTCCCGAAGTCCCGCCGCAACAACCGGAACTCTGCAGCGACGGCGGCGACGGCCGTGGGTGTCATCGCCTCGATCTTCGTCGCCGGGCTGCTCGAGAGCGCCCGCAACGGGATCGGCCCTACGAACGTCGCGGTGATGCTCACGTTCGTGGTCGTCGCCGCCTCGTCGATGGGAGACCGCATCACCGGCCTCGCCGTCGGCGTCGTGGCCGCACTCTCGTACAACTTCTTCCACACCCAGCCGTATCGGACGCTGCGGATCTCGAGCGGCAAGGACATCCTCACGGTGTGCCTGCTGGCCGTCACGGGGATCTTCGTCGGGCAGCTCACGGCGATCCGCCACCGCATGACCGATCAGGCCGTGTCGCAGGCGGCCGAGCTGCGACGGCTCCACCGCATCGTCAGCATGGTCGGCAGCGGCGCGCCGCTGGTCGAGGTCTGGACGGCGGTGCGGGCTGCGCTCGTCGCCGACCTCGGTGTCCGCGAGGTGCACTTCGAGCCGGTGGGCGACGGGTTCACGGCAAATGCCGCACTCCCGTCCATCAGCGTGAACGGCACCATCGAGGGCGCATCGCTGACGTTCGAACACCCGGGCTTCACGCTGCCCGCTGAGGGCGTCACGGTTCAGGTAGCCATCGGCACCCAGTTGCTCGGCCGCCTGGTGCTGACGCCCGGCAAGAACGTTGGGACGACCGGCGAGCAGCGTCGCACCGCCGTTGCGCTCGCACAGCAACTCGCCATCGCTCTGCCCCGCGACGGCGAACTGCTCTCCTTGCGCTAGCCCAGCG
>JAYUDQ010000085.1:0-2609 GCA_043739745.1 Acidimicrobiia bacterium
CTGGAGAATGGCTGCTCCAAACCTGAGCAGTTGATCCACCTGGTAGACTCTCACGAGTTGCTATGGTGCGATCCAACGTAGCCACATCGTCATCATCTAAGGATGCGTGGTAGGCACCGATTTGCCCTTTGTGGCCGCCATCAATAAAGCAATCGATCTTCGATGGTACTGCAGTGTCATCCGCTCGTGCATACACGATGCATTGCAGAGCGCTACCCGCAAACTGCACACGCGCGTTCGGTCCGACAACGATGTTGTAGTCCACGCATGTGTATATTTTGGCGTCGCACGAGGCGGCCGAGGCGGCCGTCGGCGATCCCGCGAATGGGACAGCGAGCGCGGCCCCAACCAGAACCGGAAGCGCACGCCCGAATCCGCGACGACAACTTGGCGATGTTTGACTGCTTGCGGCTTCTGCTGCGTAAGAAGATCGGAGGAAAGATATGTTCACAGGTCGAGGCTGACATGGGGGCTGTTGCGCTGTTAGAGCGCGAACGCCCGTTTCAACGGGGTAGTTCTGCCCTGAGTGTGGTCTTCTGGTTTGGCCCCACTTGTGGTTGTAGCGCGCGTCTGATTTGGCCCCGTTTGGTGGGTCCGTGGTTGCGGGCTGGGTGTTGTGGATCCTGGGGTGGTGACGAGGAGA
This sequence comes from Acidimicrobiia bacterium, assembly GCA_043739745.1. GTDB lineage: Bacteria > Actinomycetota > Acidimicrobiia > Acidimicrobiales > JANYDT01 > JAYUDQ01. Next base: position 644 of record JAYUDQ010000085.1, read on the forward strand.
TCGAGGGTGTTGGTGTTCGAGGAGATTCGTAGGGTGTCTGAGCGGGAGGGGTTGTCGGTTCGTGCGTTGTCGCGGCGGTTCGGGGTTCATCGTCGGGATGTGCGTTTGGCGTTGGCGTCGCCGGTGCCGCCGCCGCGCAGGGTGGTTGTGCGGGTGGCACCGAAGTTGGATCCGTGGAAGGCAGTGATCGAGGAGTGGCTGGAAGCGGATCGGACGGCGCCGCGTAAGCAGCGTCATACTGCTCGGCGGGTGTGGCAGCGTCTTGTTGAGGAGCATGGTGCCAATGTGGGTGAGGGCACCGTGCGCCGGTATGTGTCGGTTGTGCGGGGTCGTCACGAGTTCGCGCCGGCGAAGGTGATGGTTTCGCAGTTGCACCGGTTGGGTGATGAGGGCGAGGTCGATTTCGGTACGGTCACGGCGATGGTCGGGGGGGTGACGTTGGAGGTGTCGCTGTTCCTTATGCGGTTGTCGGCGTCGGGGCGGTCGTTCGCGCGTGTGTACTTGTGCGAGGCGCAGGAGGTGTTTTTGGATGGTCATGTGCGGGCGTTCGGCCATTTCGGTGGCTGCCCGGCCCGGATCCGGTATGACAATTTGAAGGCGGCGGTGCAGAAGGTGTTGAAGGGCCGCAACCGGGTTGAGTCGGAACGGTTCATTGCGCTTCGCTCGTTCTACGGGTTCGACTCGTTTTTCTGTCTGCCTGGGGTGCAAGGGGCACACGAGAAAGGCGGCGTCGAGTCTGAGGTGGGCCGGTTCCGGCGCCGTCATTTGGTGCCGGTCCCGAAGGTCGCGTCGATGAGTGAGCTGAACGAGTTGATCGAGAAGGGCTGCGCCAAAGACGACGGGCGCCGCATCGCGCAACGCCATATCAGCGTGGGCGAGCATTTCGAGCTTGAGGCGCTCGAGCTGCGGGTGTTGCCGGTCGAGGTGTTCGATGTGTCGGTGGTGTCGTCGCATCGGGTGGACCACAAGAGTCGGGTGTCGGTTCGTTCGGCGTTCTATTCGGTGCCGGTGCGCTTCGTCGGGCGTCGTGTCGATGTCCGCGTCGGCGCGGACCGGGTCGAGGTGCTCGACGGCGCCAGCGTCGTGGCCTCCCATGTGAGGGGCTTGGCCGGTGACGAGGTGTTGGCGTTGGATCACTATCTCGAGGTTCTCGCGGTGAAGCCCGGCGCGTTGGCTGGTTCCACTGCGCTGGCGCGTGCCCGTGCCGGCGGGGTGTTCACCGACAGCCATCAACGCCTGTGGGACCTCGCCCGGCAACGTCTCGGCGACCAAGGCGGCACCCGGGCCCTCATCGAGGTGTTGCTGCTGCATCGCGCCATGAGCCACGCTGACGTCACCGCCGGCATCGACGCAGCCCTCAAGGTCGGCTCGCTCGACGCTGCGGTGATCGCCGTCGAAGCCCGCCGCGCCACCGAAACCGGCACCGGGAGCGCGGCGGTGGTCATCCCGATCGGTGAGGGCCTACACCGCTTCGACCGGCCGAAACCCTCACTCACCCACTACGACCAGCTCCTCGAAACCCAATGACCCGGAATCCCAATGACCACGGAAAAACCCTATGACCACGGAGTGCCAATGACCATGACCATGTCCGACAACGCCGCGCAGGCCGCTATCGGGGCCGCCACCCGCCGCTTGCAGCTCCCGGTCGTGCGCTCCCACGCCGCCCCTTTGGCCGAGACTGCACAACGCGCGAAACACACCTACCTCGGATACCTCGCCGAGGTCCTCGCCGCCGAAGTCGACGCCCGCGACCTGACACGACGCGCTCGCCGTGTCAAAGACGCCCGCTTTCCGCGCATCAAACGCCTCGCCGAGTTCGACTTGGGCGCCGCACCCACGATCAACCCGGCCACCATCGCCACGCTGGCGTCGGGCGCCTACCTCGACGCCGGCGAACCCGTCGTGCTGCTCGGCGACTCCGGGACCGGGAAAACTCATCTCCTGCTCGCGCTCGGACAAGCCG
>JAYUDQ010000086.1:0-16045 GCA_043739745.1 Acidimicrobiia bacterium
GCCATGAACCCGGGTCCGATTTTGATGTTGCCACGCGGAACTCAGTCCTGAACCATCCGTTGGATCTGATCTGGGGCACCCGCGAAGATGCCTATGCCCACACCCATACGTTCATGTATCACACAAATTTCGGATACTCCCGACGGGAACTCCCTCGGCCCCGAACGGAAGTGCTCGCCGAGTCCGGGGTCTTGCTGGCCCGTAGCCTTCTTCTCGGCGACTTCGATCTCGCTGGTGAGGTGTTGATGGCCTGGCCGCTGACCGGCGAGCCGTGGAGTCCTGCGGCGGCGTTCGGATTCCGGGTGCTGGCCGAGCTCGAAGATTGCGTCGGTTTCCTGCCTGCGAAGAACGGGACGCCGGCGAAGTTCGAGCACCTCGAAGCCGAGGAACGCACCAAGTACGCGTTGGCGTCGTCGTACCACACGGCCTATGTGATGGGCATGCTCTGTGCGCTTGCGCTTCGTGCCGAGGACCCACCGCCGACCGTGTTCACGGGTCCATCCGTGCCCTCCAGTGTCATCGACGAACTGCTCGACGTGATCGGCGATGAGGCCGCACCGTGGCGGGTCACCTTCGACCGCATAGGCCAGGACGAGCAGCGCCGACTCGGCCCGGTCGTCATGGACATGGCCCTCCTCAGCGCCGGTCGGCGCAACGACTACGCGACTGTGGCGACACTGCTCGATCGAGCCGTGCAGCACGGGCTGGCCGGCTCGCCACTGTGCTCACAGACCGCCGACCTCCTCCACCGCGTCTCGGTGGGCGCCCGGGTCCTCAGCAGCTGAGAGGCCCAGACGGAGCGGAGCGCCTCAGGCCCCGCGTCCTTCGGCGATTGCCTCAGCGGTGAACGCGCAGCGTAGAACCACGTCTTGAGCTGTTCGAAGCCCTCGTCGCCCGAGGCGTGCACGATCGAGTCACCCTTGTAGGAAGCGGTCTTCCCGTTGCGGTTGATGACGATGGCGGACTGCGGGCGATTCCGTAGCGCGGGTACGCGTTTGCGGCGAACCGCGCAGGTGGTCCAGAACTTGCCGTGGCGATAGACGTAGGCAACCACGACGCCGACGGGGTAGCCGTCCGTCGTCGTCCAGTTGAAGATGCATTCGCCACCGGACTCGACGAGCGAGCGGAGCGAATCGTCGTCGAGTCGCATGCTGGTGAGGTCTTCGTAGTCGATCTTGTCGCTGTTCATTCGGGTCCTCGCTGATGGTGGTTGGCAGCAGCTGGCGCGTCTTCTCAACGATCCTTCGGGGCGACCCGCAGCAGCAGTTTTCCGTGATGTCCGCCGTTGAGCAGCAGACGCAGTGTCGCCGGGAAGTTCTCGACGCCCTGCTCGTAGTGCTCGTGCATCAGCAGCTCGCCAGACTTGAGCCAACCGGCGAGAGCAGCTTCGGCCTCCGGGAACCGGGCGTGGAAGTGAGTGACGGCAAAGCCCTCCATGCGGGCATGACGCTCGGCCAGCTTGAGGTAGTTGCGCGGACCGCGCACGTCGTCCATGTGTTGGTACTGCGATATCGCCCCACAGATCACCACCCGCGATCCCTCCACGATCTGCATCAGGACCGCATCGAGGATGTCGCCACCGACGTTGTCGTAGAACACGTCGATCCCGTCGGGTGCCAGTTCTCGCAGTCGCGTGGCGACGTCCTCGTACTTGTAGTCGATGCCAGCGTCGAAGCGGAGCTCGTCGGTCAGATAGGCGACCTTGTCCGGCCCGCCGGCGATGCCGATCACACGGGCCGCGCCGGCGAGGCGAGCCAACTGACCGGCCATCGAGCCAACGGCACCGGCGGCACCCGAAACAACAACGGTGTCGCCGGCTTTGACCGCGCCGACTTCGAAGATCCCGAAGTATGCGGTCATCCCCGTGGTGAGACCGAGCGCACCGAGGTACGCCGTAGGCGCCACCGCGGTCACATCAAGTTTGCGCAACGCCACTCCGGGCAGGGTCGCGATCGTCTGCGCTCCCAGTGGCCCGAACACGTGATCACCGGGCGCGAGCCCATCGGCGTTGCTCTCGATGACGCGTCCCACGCCGAGCGCCGTCACCGCGTTGCCGATGCGGGCCGTCGCGTGGTAACTGCCCTCGTCGAGCACGGTCCGGATGAACGCATCGATGGACAGCACATCGACTTCGACGAGCACGCCACCAGCCGACGGCGGTGGAACCGGTTCATCGACGACGTCGAAGTCCGTGTCGAGGGGCATGCCGTGCGGTCGGCTCACGAGAACGACCTTGCGGTTCGTCTGCGCGCTTGTCATCACATGCCGCCATCGACGGAGAGGATCTGGCCGGTGACCCAGCCTGATGCGGGGGAAACGAAGTACAGGACCGCGGCGCCGAGATCTTCCGGTGTTCCCAGGCGCCGCATCGGCAATCGGAGGCGACGTTCGAGCGTTGGGAGGTCGGCATCTACGAGACGCATCGCGGTCATCATGATCTCCGTGGGGACGGCACCCGGCATCACGCAGTTGACCCGGATGCGGGGTCCGAGTTCCTTTGCGAACGTGACCGTCAGCGAGTTGACGCCGGCCTTCGCGGCCGCATAGTGCCCACTCCCGGGTACGGTCATGACGGCGGCCCGAGACGAGATGTTCACGACACGGCCCCCGTCTCGCATGTGCCGTGCAGCGGTGGTCGTGCAGACCCATACTGCGGTCAGGTTGAGTCGCAGCGTCGCCTCCCACTCGTCGGCATCGAGCTCGATCAGCGGCGTTTGGATCGGCGAGCCACCGGCGTTGTTGACCCAGATGTCGAGATGACCGAACTCGCGCACTGCGGCCGCGGCGAGTGCCTCCACGGCGTCCTTGTCGGTCACGTCCGTGGCGATGGCGATGGCCCGACCGCCCCGCGCACGAATCCCGGCGACGACATCGTCGGAAAGGTTGAACAGGTCTGACATCACGATCTTCCTACTCGACAATATTCTACTAGTGGTAAATACTATGCCATCGACGTTGGAGCAGTCCCAAACCAGCGATCGCCCGGCAAGACCGGGCACAATGATCAGATGACCGACCGAGTCCGACGTCGCCCGGGTCGCCCGATGGGCGGCCAGCCCGTCATCGACCGCGAGCGTCTCCTCGACGCAGCCGAGCGGGCGATCCGACGCGACGGTGCCGGTATCTCGATCGATGCGATCGCGGAGGAAGCCGGAGTCACGAAGCCGATCGTGTATGCCAGGGTCGGGAACCGGGCCGAGCTGGCAGAGGCCTTGACGCAACGACTGGCGGACCGACTCACGGAGGCGGTCGTGCTCGCGACTCGGAAGCGGCGGACGCCGCGAACCCGTCTGGTCGCCCTCATCCAATCGAACCTCGAGACGCTGGCCGAGAACAAGGAGCTCTTCCTCTTCGTCACCGGAGGAACGACCGAGGACCGCCCGCAGCAGACGCTGTACTTCGCATCGCAGTCGGCGACGCTCCTCGCGAAGGGATTTGCGGAGGCCCGCACGAAAGCCGGCAAGGACCCCGACGTGGCGGTCGCGTGGGCCTACTCGCTCGTCGGTCTTCTCAACATGGTCTCGCTCTGGTGGGTCGTAGAGTCCGACGAACCGGCATCGAAGGTGGCCGAGCAGGTTGCCGAGCTGATCTGGTCAGGTCTGGCCGAAATCTCGTGGATGAAGAGCCGATGATCCGGGAAGAGGACCTGCTGGCGCTCGTCGGCCACCGTTTCCCGGGTGGTTCGTACCGGATCGCACACTGGGAGAACTGGCTCCTCACCGACTGCACCGGCCGTGAGCCGATGCCCGACGACCTTGCGCATCCGATCGTGCTCTTCCACGCGCCGATCCTGGGTGCGAACACGTCGATCGCCGAGCTCTTCCAGCTGGGGCAGGCAGCCGGTGCTGGATCGGTGGGACTGGAGAGTTACGACTGGGAGTACTTCGGCGTGCTGCGCGAGGACCTCGAGTACCGGGTCGATGGCGGCATAGTCGAGGCCGAACGGACCATGACGGAGACAGGCGCGATCGTCGATCGCGTCGCGTTCCGGATCGAGCTGCGCGACGGAGATGCCCTCGTCGCGCGGGTCACCAATCGGTGGAAGTTCCGAAGGAGTGCGCCGTGACCGTTCGCGTCGGTGACCGGATCCCGAGCTGGTCGATGGAGGACGTCGACGCGGGCCGCATGCGGACAATGGCCGCGATCCTCCGCGACCCCTATCCAGTGCACTGGGATCGTGCGGCGAACGCAGCGATGGGCCTCGGTGGACGCGTGATCAACCAGGGTCCGCTCAACCTCGGGTATGTCGTGAACATGCTCATGGCGTGGGCCGGCCCGACATCGATGAGGCGCCTCACCGTGTCGTTCGCACGACCCGTGCTCGATGGCGATCACGTCGTGGCCGAAGGGCAGATCGTCGAGCTGGAGGCAAAGGCTGACGAGTCGCTCGCCGTCTGCGACGTGTGGCTCGATCGGGACGGCGATCGCGTCGTCGAGGGTCGTGCCGTCGTGTTGCTACCCGATCATTTGCGCGACGGCGAACGCGCATCCACATGACCAAGGTTGATTCGTCCCCTCCTCGAATATCGACCCCGAAGCATGGTCAACGGCTGTTGACGCGATTTCCCCGGTCGACCTGGGCAAACACTGACAACACCTGCTGACGGTGCGCGGGCGACGAAGAATTGGCCATGCCCTACACGCGAATACGACCACAGCGGAGCTCCCTGGGTGCTTGGAATGCGACCGCTGCGCGAGGCTCAATGCAATGGATAGCCGCGGAGGCGCCCCGTGACGCTCACGGCTTTGGAGGCCACGATCGGACTGTCCGAAGCCACCGGCATCTCGTACACCCTCATCGGCGCGCCGAGGATCTGGTAGAGACCCTCGTCCTTGGTGGAAACGGCTACTGCCGCCACGAGTCACTACACGCCCATAGCGATCGCACGCGGCGCGTGGTCGAGCGCATCGAGTCAATCGGGCGGGCCCTGACTTCGGCCGACCTTAGCGGCTCCGACATCGTCCACTGGGTCTTCCATCCGGGGAACTTCCTCGAGGTGAACGGCCGGCCCACATTCTGCTCCGCAACATCGATTGGCCATTGCGCAAGGGACGCACCCGGGAAGCGGAGGTCTGGGTCGGGCACGCGGATCGGCTGCTGGGCGGCGCCGAACCCTGAGCATCGAGACGTCGGCACAGTTGTTACTGAGAGTAAGTTTGGTTACATTCGTCCCATGGACAGCGACTACGAAGATCTGACCGAGTGTGGACTATCAGACGAGCTCGAGCAGAAGCTCGTGAACACGCAGCGCGAGTGCGTGTTCATGTGGACGAACACAGCGGGTGAGGCGTTCGGCGTCGTTCACGCGTATCTAGCGAAGGACGGCAAGATCTGGATGACCGCGGCTGAGCGACGCAAGCGGATCAGCGCCATCAGGCGCTTCCCCCGCGCCTCGGTCTGCATCAATGGCACTGGCTCACCGATCGGCGGGGGCAAGACCGTGACCTACAAGGGCAACTGCGTCGTGCATGACGACCGCGAGACCAAGGACTGGTTCTACCCGGAGTTCGCACGGCACCTGAACCCGGAGAACGAGAAGGCGGCATCCGTGTTCGAGTCGTTCCTCGATTCGCCGCACCGCGTCATCATCGAGTTCACGCCCGACTACAAGTTGAGCTTCGACGGCAGCCTCATGTGGGCACGATCCCCGGGTGTCAGGGGCTGACGGGCATGGCCGTTACCGAACGAGTCGACGCACCCCTGGTCGCGTCGACCTCCGGCACCGCGCAGGGTTCACTGCTCGGCCGTGTAGCCGGCCTGGCCAACGACATCCGGCGAGCCGGCGATGAGGCGCAGCAGCTGCGTCGCTGCCCGTCGTGGGTCATCGACGCGCTGGTCGACACGGGTCTCTTCCGATTCGCGATTCCCCGCTAGGAACGTGACGCTCGGTTCCGAGATCAACGCCATGGCCGCCGGCGGCGGGCCGGGCTCGTTGCCGGCCAGAGCCGTCGCCCAGCCGGACGGCAGCTATCGGGTATGTGGCCAGGCCAGTTTCATCAGTGGCTGCCACAGCGCGACGTGGTGCTTCATCGTGGCGCCGGTCTTCGAGGGCGACGCAGTGAAGATCGTCAACGGCGCGCCAGTGGTCAAGCTCTGGATGCTTCACCCGTGACCAGTGGGAGATCCAGGACAGGTGGGACGTCTCGGGACTGCGCGGGTCGGGAAGCCACGCCGTCATCGTGAGCCGCGAGCTCGGCGTGCCCTGCGTGGTCTCGGTCACGAATGCGTCGCTGCGGATCCCCGACGGCGCACTCGTCGAAGTCGACGGTACCAACGGCACCGTCACCCTTCTCCCCTCAGGAACCTCCACATGACCACCGACTATCCCGTCCCGAGCGAGCTGTTCTCCCTCGACGGCGAGGTTGCGGTGGTCACCGGAGGCGGACGCGGCATCGGCGAGGGAATCGCGCGCACCCTGGCCGCGCTGGATGCGTACGGCACGTTGTCGATATGGGTGAACAACGCCGGTGGATCGCCGGTGCGGCTTCCCCCGACCGAGCTGAGCCGCAAGGACTGGGACCACTGCGTCGCGCTCAACCAAACCGCCGTGTGGGTGGGCATCACCACGGCGGCGCGGTACATGAAGACGGGATCGATCATCAACATCTCGTCTGGCGCAGGTTCCGGGCCAGCGCCCGGAAGCGGCCACTACGGCGCCGCCAAGGCCGCGGTCAACTCGCTCACCCAAACGGCCTCGGCCGAACTCGCGCCACGCATCCGCGTGAACGGGATCGCTCCGGGCGCAGCAGTACCCACCGAGATCTTCAAGAAGGCACTTGGCATCGAGATCGAGGCCGACCTGGTAGATGCCGAGTCGCGATGGAGCATCCCGATGCAACGCTTCGGCACACCGCTCGACATGGGTGCGGCCGTGCTCTTCCTCTGCTCACGCGGCGCCAGTTGGATCACCGGCGAGATCTTGCGGGTCGGGGGCGGCGCCAAACCGAGATGAAGGTCCCTTTCGCCTCGCGAATTCGCCACGTCCCGCCACCAGCCAGTGTCTTCGGGCTTCGGCGCGAGACTTCGACCATGAGCACCAAAGCCCGAGCTGCCCTATGACGCCGAACCGTGACCGCCTGGGCGTTCGGTGGGGCTTGGCGGGCGGGGTGGCCCTGCGGTCCATCGCCGAAGTGCGCGACGTCGCCCGCTATGCCGACGCCGCCGGGTTCGACAGCCTCTGGATCTCGCATGCCAACGCCGTTGACCCGATCGTGGCCCTGGCCGCGGTGGCGGACGACCTACCCCATCTGGCCGAAGTCGGCACCTCGGTCGTCCCGATCTTCGGGCGCCATCCCATCGGCGTCGCCCAGCTCGCACGGACCGCGCAGAGCGCACTTGGCGGACGTTTCACCCTTGGCATCGGCGCAGCGTCGAAGGGGGCCGTGCAGTCGAGCATGGGGCTGCCCTGGGACCGTCCGCTCGCCTACACACGTGAGTTCATCGACGGACTGCAACCGCTGCTGGCCGGCGAGCGCGTCGATGAAGAGGGCAACGAAATCAGCACGCATGCAGAGCTCAACATCACGGCGGCGGACACTCCCATACTGCTGGCCGCCCTCGGTCCGAAGATGCTCGAGCTCGCCGGCCGACGGGTGCAGGGCACAACGCTCGGGCAATGCGGTCCTCGGACGATCCGCACGTACATCGCCCCTGCACTACGTGCCGCGGCCGATGCCAACGGACGGCCGCCGCCGCGCATCATGGCGCTGATCCGGATCTGCGTCACGGACGACCACGCCGGCGCGTTCGCGCTTGCCCGTACGACGGCACAGCTCTACAGAGCGGTGCCGTCCTATGCCGCGGTGCAGGACAAGGAGGGCCTGAACGATCCCGCCGAGTTGCACCTCATCGGCTCGTGGGATCGCATCCTCGAAGGACTTGGCGAGTACGCGGCAGCCGGGACGACCGACTTCCGGCTCGAAGTCGCATCCCACACCGCCGACGCGCGGGAGGCGACCCGAGCAGCGCTGGCGGCGCACCTTCGCCGCGAACCGTAAACGTAGGCCTTCAGCGACAGGTCGCGTGCAGACCCGCCAGTGCACGCCGACCGGTAGCAAATTGTCAAGGAACAGCTGCCGGGTCGGTCGGCGAACGACGAGGTACGCGGCGACCGCAGCGGGGAAAGAGCGAGAACTATCGGTTCACCCGCCTGGTCTGGTGGCGACGACGATGACCTCGCCTGTTGCTCGGACCCGGATGGCGACGGTGCCGTCGGGCTGCCGGTTCGCAACAAGGTGTTCGACGTGGAGGTGTCGGTGATGGGGATCACAGAAGAGTCCAAGGACTTCAACGTCGGTGAAACCCCGGTCGATGAGCCACTCGTTGAGGTGGTGGACCTGACATCGCGACGCGGGCGCACGGCAGCGGGGATACAGGCAGTGTCGGTCCCGTACTTGGACTGCGAGACGTTGCGCGGCGGTCGGATCGCGTTTGGCCCGGCCGAACTTGAGGACCTCGCCCTTCGCATTCTGGAAGTAGTAGTACAAGTCGGCCCGAGCCGAATCGAAGAGGTCGGGCGTGACCGGGATTGGACCACGCCCGAGGATTTCCGCCTCGTACCGGTCGATGTCGAATACGATGACCACGGTCGGTTTGGGGCAGGTGACCCGCGCTGGTGGAGGCGTTCCAGGAGTACCCGACGATGCCACACCGGCGCTACCCGTCTCGCCGGTGCCACTCTTGAGGTCGGTGGACAGCTCCCCTGAGCTGTCCGTCGCCGTCGCTTCATCGGTCGCAGACCCCGGTGGTCGCTCCGATGCCGTCTCAGTTCGGGCATCGGGGCTTTCGTCGGACGAACGCGCAACGATGCCAATCAGTTGCAGCAGCGCATCCAGCCGACGCTGATCCCTCGAATCACCACCGTGCGCACCGAGTGCGCTGGCGCGCACAGGATGGTCGTGTCGCCAGTCGGCGTCCATGACCGCCCGCAGGAGCGCCTCGAGCATCGCGCCCTCCTTGGGAGGCAAGAGCCCCCGGATAGCGACCATGCCCTCGGGGCCGGCGGAAATCACCAGCCGCCGAAGGGCGTGCTGCCGAGCGGCCGCATCTGTGCCCGCGAGGTGCGAGAGGCGCACCTGCTCAACCTCGTGGCGAACATCCTCCGGAAGCTTGCCAACGGCCCACAACGCAACAACGTTCAGATCGTCCAGGCGCTCACGGATCGGCGCAAGCGCGACCACATGCTCGGCGGACAGCAGACCGGCGGCGAGCAGTCGACCGGCAACCGGCGACTCGCTCACCACTGCGGCGATCAGTCGGCGACGACGAGCTTCAGCGGCAGATGTGCCGGTGACCTGAACGAGCGCGCCGACGGCGTCACGGGAGTTGGGCATCGCCGCGACCAATGCCGCACTGGCCGACTCGACCTGGCGGCGGATCCGTTCCAGAACCCGAAGGCCGTCTTCGATCTTCTCCAAGCTCCACCCTTGCGGGACCACGGTCTGCACCGAGACGGCATCCCATGGTGTCTGGTGGCCCGGCCGTTCGGTTGTGGTGGGTTCGAAGATCGTAGACACGAACATATGTTCGTACAACCCGAGGACCATGTCAAGGTTTTTCAGAACATTTTCTGAAGGACGACGATCGGTCAGTCAATACCGCTCTTCGCTCTCCCCGAACAGCTCGTGAACCATCGGGCCCAACCGAATGCCCAGGAGGCGCCCCGACGCCGGGGCGATTCGAAAGTCGATACGTTCGGCGCACTCCCCGTAGGGTCCGATACCGGCCGGCGGAACGAACCAAGGAGTGCCGAACAGTGGGTACCCCGAGCGGCGAATTCGGGAGTCTGTCGTGGCCACGAGCTCGACCAGCGATCGAAGACCGTCCTCTGTGCCGACCGCCCTGACGGCAAGCACCTCCTCACGAGACGGCACAGCCACGAACCAGCCTTCCGGGGAGTTCGGAAGGAGGGCGTTCGGGTCCAGCACTCTCGTATGGGTGAACATGGATGCGCCGCAGAGCGAGCGCGCGCCGCCGATCCACCGAGAGCGCGGGGCGGGGAGGTCGCCGGTTCGGGCGCGAGCCATCTCGAACGCCTCCTCGTGGTCGATGCCCCACCCAGCGAGGTGATCGCTCGTCACGCCGAACGCAGCGCCGACGATCTGCATGTAGAGGAGCCACACCGCGCCGGGCATGGCTTCGCGTCGCAGCACGCACGCAACAAGGTCGGCAACGTCGTCGTGTGCCTGCCCGGGCTTCGTCGCCGTTTCGGGAGCAGCGCCGAAGCGCCCTTGCGGCTCGTCGGCCGGGGCCAGACGGAGGCGCAAACTGGCCCGGGCGACATCGGGACTGAGGGCATCAATGTCATCGATCGCCGACAAGCGGCCGATCGTGTCGAGGAACTCGCCCACGATCGCCGGCCACTGTGCCCGACTCTCCGTCGAACACCGCAGCGCGACGTTGTCCAGGAACAACGTCTTGCCCGACGGCGAGCAAAGCGCCGGCGGCGACCCCGTGAAGGTGAGATCACGAACGCGGAGCTCGTTGGAGACCAGCTGCAAGAACCTGGTTGTGTCACGGCTCGTAGGAAAGGGTGACCAATCGGTCTGGTTGGGAGCGTTCATGATTTTTTAGTATATATCAGTATTCTTCAGGTTGCGGCGATGCAACGGGTGCCCGGCGACGCCGGACGTGCGACGCTGTACTGCGTGAAGGAGATCACGCAACGCCAAACGCGCAACGACAGCGCCGAAGTGCTCCGCCGAGTCGCCGCCGGCGAATCGATCCTGGTGACCCACAATGGTCAGCCAGCGGCCGCGATCGGCCCACCCCAGGGCGATGTGCTGGCGCTCCTGTCGACCCAAGGGCAGTTGCGCAAGGCCCTCAGCTCACCGGCCGGCCTCCGGTCGATCAACCGGACGAAGTCCGACAAGACCACGGCCGAGATCATCACCGACGTCCGCGGCCGCTGGTGAATGTCGCATCTGGACACCACGGCGGCCATGAAGCTCGTCGTCGCCGAGCCCGAGTCCGCCGCACTCGTTGAAGGCTTGTCCGCTGATTGGCGCCTGGTCGCATCGGGGCTCCTTCGCGCCGAGATGCACTGCGCCGCCGGTCGACACCCCGATGAGGTCGACACCCCGATGAGGTCGCCATCGGCGATCTCCAGGACGTGCTCAACGCAGTGAACCTCGCCGACCTCACCCGCGGTGACATGATCGCCGCGGGACACTCGCTCCGCTTCGCTCGAACGATGCCATCCACCTCGCAGTCGCGATACGGCTCGGCGTCGACGAGATGATTACCTATGACGGCGAACTGACCGAAGCCGCGCGAACGGCCGGCCTGAGCGTCTTCGCTCCCGGCGCTCCTAGGCCGATGCCTGCAGCGACAATGGACGCTTCTCCTACGCCGGTCTGCGGTGCAGCCGCTGCGGCGAGGCGTACCTCCCGGCGTTGCGCGGACTCGTCGTGATACGTTCCAAATTATGACGCGAAATGGTCGACGGGGCGAGTACCGCCATTGGGTTGGAGTCCTGAACCAGGGCCCGCTGGTGTCGTCGACGAACGTGTTCCGGCTTGAGCACATGTTGGCGACCCGTCCGTCGACCGCTGCTGCGCAGAATGTTCACCTCGACGTCGGCGATGCCGCGCCTGATTTCGAGGTGCAGCGCACCGACGGCGAGCGAATCCGCCTGTCCGAGTTCCGCGGCAAGCCCGTGATCCTGCGACTGACGCGGGCAGTGACCGGTGCGATCATATGACCGCTGTGCATCCCAGGTCTGGATGACCTGATCCGCACAAAGGAAGAGTTCGACGCACGCGGGGTCGAGTTGATGGTGATCCTGCCACTGCCGTTGGCGCAGTGTCACGACATCGTCGAGAACCTCGGGTTGAACTACCCGCTGTACTCCGACCCGGAATGGCGGGTATTCGAGGCCTACGGCACCGGACACATCCTTTACGCGCCCAAGCAGTCGTGGGTCGGCGTCGACTCGGACGGCACGGTGCGCTACGTGTGGCGGCAGGGCGCCCACCAAGCCATCCAACCCGTGCCCCTCGCACTGGAGGCGCTCGACGAGTTCCAGGCGGTCCGGTCGTAGCGATGTCGCCGACCTCCTTCGCTGATTTTCGCGTCGGCGACCGCGTGTACTGCCTGGCATGGATCGGGCAGGCCTTTGATGTGGTCGCCACCAACGACGACGCCGAAATGGTCACCATCCAGACCGTTGCGGGCGCACCCACGCTGGGGCACATCGACATCTTCCCCGAGACCCAGTTCATGCTCACCCACGAGACGTGGGACCAGATCTGGTATTGGCCCGACCGTGCCGGCGACCACTACCTCGACGTCTTCGAGCGGTTCATCGACAGCCACGCCGTCGGTGACGTCGTTCCCGGCTACGTCGCCGGCGACGGGCTCAATGCTGCGGCGAATCAGATGACCGTCCAGATCGATCCGACCACGGCGATGATGTTCAGGATTGAAGAGATCAACATGCCCTGGGGCCGGGTGCGAGTGCATCCGGTCGCCGCAATCGGCTCCGCCGGTGCGTTGATCACCTCGCCCGATGCCGGACCCGGCGCCACCTGGCTGCGCAGCGGTCCACCGGTCCCCCTGCGGCTCGAGATGCGCATGTACCGCTGGTGTCTGAGCTTCGGCGAGTTCGTCCTCAACGTCGAAGACCTCTACACCGGACACCTCACAACGGTGGGACCAACCAACTCCACACGCTGAGCGACGACGAACGGACCCGCCCGAGACCCCTACGACGCCGGCTCACCGTCACGACGGCAGTCACCCGTTGCAGAGCAGCCGAGCGCACCTGTCAGCGGGTCTCTGGGAGTGCGACGACGATCTCCGGACGCACTCCTCCCGGAAAAGCACCCTGTGTGACGATCGAACCTCGGCGATCCGATGCTAGACATCGACCTCATCGTGCGGCACTGCTCGATCGAGGAGCCTGATCTCAAATGACCGCGGCCGGCCCTGACGACCTTCAACCCACCGATGCGATCCGCGGTGCCAACCCCTTCATCGGGCTCACACCGCGACAAATGGCCGCGGCTTCCGGCCGATTCGCGGCCGCGGCCGCTCGGCACCCGACGCTGGTGGCGTCCGAGCTCGCGAACCTGACCGCTGAGCAGCTGCGAATCCTCGTCGGCGCCGGCGGCACCGAGATTGGCAAGGACAAGCGCTTCAGCGACCCGGCATGGCAACACCCCCTCTGGAACCGATTGGCGTTGCTCTACCTCGCGGGCGACGAGTCACTGGTGCGGGTCGTCGACAACGTCGGCCTCGACGAGAAGAGTGCCCTACGGGCGAGGTTTGCGATGATGCAGGTCAGTGCGGCATCAGCGCCGACGAACACGCTTCTCGGCAATCCGGCCGCACTCAAGCGGGCAGCAGCAACCAGAGGGCGCTCGCTCGTCGACGGTCTGCGACACCTCGCCCACGACGTGCGTCACAACGGCGCCATGCCCTCCCAGGTCGACACCCGACCCTTCACTGTCGGTGAGAACCTCGCATGCACGCCCGGGTCGGTCGTGTACCGGTCCGAGCTGTGCGAGCTGATCCAGTACGAGCCGACGACGCCGAGAGTGCGCTCACGACCGATGGTGATCGTCCCGCCGCAGGTTAACAAGTACTACTTCCTCGACCTCGCCCCCGGTCGCAGCTTCGTGGAGCATGCCGTCGCACAAGGCATGCAGGTGTTCATGGTCTCGTGGCGCAACCCGACGGCTGCGCAGCGCGACTGGTCGATCGACACCTACCTGAGCGGCTTGCTCGACGTGTTCGGCGTCGTGCGCTCCATCACCCGCAGCAAGGACGTCAACGCAACTGCGTTCTGCGCCGGTGGCATGACGCTGCTGATGCTGCTCTCGCACCTCTCGTCGACCGGGCAGAACGAACTGGTCAATGCCGTCACGCTCGGCGTGACGGGCGTGGACACGGCGGTCGAGAGTGCAGTCAACATGTTCGCCAGCCGCCGCGCGGTGGAAGCGTCCATCTCGCGTTCCCGTAAGAAGGGCGTGCTCGAGGGCCGGTCGCTAGCGGGCGTGTTCGCATGGGTCCGCCCGAACGACCTCGTGTGGAACTACGTGGTCAACAACTACCTGCTCGGGCTGAATCCGCCCGCGTTCGATGTGCTCGCATGGAACAGCGACTCGACGAACCTGCCGGCAGCGTTCCACGCCGAGTTCATCGACCTGTTCGTCGCGAACGGGCTGCGCAACGCGGGATCGACCGTCGCCCTCGGGACGCCGGTCGATCTCGCAACGGTGAAGAACGACATGTACGTCGTCGGGGCGATGACCGACCACCTCGTGCCCTGGACGTCGACGTACGCCGCGACGCAAGCCACGTCCGGCGAGCATCGCTTCGTGCTGTCCAACAGCGGTCACATCCAGGCGCTCGTCAACCCCACCGACAATCCGAAGGCCAGCTTCCTGGCCGCCGACTCGTACCCACAGGATCCGAACGAATGGCTCGCGCTGGCGCGCAAGGAAGCAGGCTCGTGGTGGACGGACTGGGCGGCTTGGGCACTCGCGCGGTCGGGCAGGGAGCGAGCGGCACCGAAGGCGCTTGGCAACTCCGCACATCCTCCGACGGAAGCAGCTCCGGGCCGCTACGTGCATCAGCGTTAGATCCTGTCCCGGAACGTCAGAAGTCGGTCCACCGCGTGAGCTGGAGCTGGCGTGCGACGGAGGCGTTCTACGTCGAACTGTCCGGCATCCGGATCAGGGTCCGCGTCAGCGGCCACGGACCGCCACTGCTCCTGGTGATGGGCATCGGCGCGAACCTGGACATGTGGGAGCCGCTCGTCCCCGAGCTGGGTGAGCGACAGCTCGTGGCGTTCGATGCGCCCGGCGCCGGCGGCTCGGGAAACGCACGGTTCCCGATGACGATGGGGCAGCACGCCGAGCTGGTCGGCAAGCTCCTCGATCGGCTGGGGTATCCCCGAGTCGATCTGCTCGGCGTGTCGTGGGGCGGTCTCCTGGCGCAGAAGGTCGCGATCACGCAGCCGCGTCGCGTTCGTCGGCTCGTGCTCGCGGCCACGTTGCCCGGAGTCGGAGCGGTGCTGGGTCGGCCCTCGGCGCTGTGGACGATGATGACTCCCGGGCGTTACTACTCCCGAGAGACGTTCGAACGGGTGGCGCCGCGCCTCTACGGCGGCCGAGCGAGGACGCACCCCGAGAGCGTGACAGGCGACCTGCAACTCCGTCTGGCTCGACCGCCGAGCCCCGGTGGCTATCTCGCACAGATCGCCGCTACCTGGACCTACTCAGGTCTCACCACACTGCACCGGGTCAGGGCCCGCACGCTCGTGCTTGCGGGCGACGACGATCCAATGGTGCCGTTGTCGAACGCTCGGATCATTGCGCGTCTCGTGCCTCGCGCCGAGCTTCATGTCGTCGAGGGAGGGGGCCATCTGTTCCTGCTCGACGGCACGCCTGGCATCGGAGCGCGGATCGGTCGCTTCCTGGATGACGATTGACCCGCCTCCGACGAGTTGCCGCGCGGTCTCGATAGGTCGCACGCGCTAGCGTCGAATCCTTCGACGAGGGGGGCACATGGCTGGCATCGCCAGAGACCTTGCAGCCTGGGCGCACGCGGTGACACCGATGCCGGACGACTTCGAGCTTGCCGAGCGCTCGCTCGTCGACACCGTGGCAGTCGCGCTTGCCGCGCGTGCCGAGCCGCTCGTGCTGGCAACGGGCCCGCTCGGCGACGCGGGTCGGTGGGCGACGGCTGCGCACGTCCTCGATTTCGACGACGTCCACGTCGAGTCGACCTCGCACATAAGCGCGCTGATCGTGCCGGTCGTCCTCGCCTGTGGTGGCGGCGCTCGCGAGTACCTGGCCGGGGCGGGGGTAATGGCCCGTCTCGGTTCGGCGCTCGGGTGGGAGCACTACCTGCTCGGCTGGCATGCGACCTGCACCGCGGGTGCTCCGGCGTCGGCCGTCGCAGCCGCCGTCGCCCTCGGCCTCGACCCGGTGGCGACGGCGCATGCGATGGCACTCGCGATCCCCGCTGCGGGTGGAGTGCAACGAGCGTTCGGAACGGATGCGAAGGCACTGCAGGTCGGGTTCGCGGCCGATGCAG
>JAYUDQ010000087.1:0-2599 GCA_043739745.1 Acidimicrobiia bacterium
GCGTTCGGCAGGATTGGGGCCCCGGTGCGGAGCGAGAGGGTTGCTGGACCTGCTGGCAGCGTCGTCCGCTCGCCGAAGAACTCGACCTCGACGCCGCCACCGGGGATGTCCCGATCGCACAGCAGTCCGAGGAGCTCATTGTTGCGCAGCGCCCGAAGGAGCTGGGGACCGGTGTCCCCGCCCAGCGCAACGACCCGTATGCCGTTCGTGGCCCGCTGCGCGCAGAACCAGTCGAACAGCGCCGGTGGCTCGAGGCGCTCGGCCACGACGGTGAGCGGCCAGTGATGGGCGACCCACGCGCCGCCGTAATCCCATGCGCCGACATGAGGCATGGCAAGAATGCCGCCTTTCCCCTTGGACAGCGCATCATCGACGTGATGTGCACCTTCGGCGTCGATGCCTGAATCGATTTCCTCGGTCGACCGACCGGTCAGGCGGAACGCATCGACCCAATACCGAGCGTAGGACTCGAACACCCGTCGGACCTGGACATCGAGCTGCTCTGCGCTCAGTTGACCATTCGCGATGCGCTGCTGATGGCGCTCGACCATGGCCCGTCGGCCCCGCATGGTGTGCCCCAGCACAGTCCCCAGACCTCGGCCCACGCGCTCGGCCGCCAGTGCCGGAAGCGCGCGGGCGACGACAGCAGCGCCCTTGTACGCGGGAACCGTGAGGCGGCGTGCGAGCCGGCTGGTGACCGCCTGACGCTGAACAACGGGCTCCGGCGATACACCAGGCCCCCGCGATGCACCAGACTCCCGGGACGCAACCGGTTCAGGCGACGTGCCCGCAACGGGGTTAGCGACCGTCACGCTGCTTGACGCGCTCGCGCCATGCAGCGGCGAACGACGACGCCGACGACTCGGATCTGTCGCTCCAGCGGGCCAGCCAGGTCGGCCGTTCGCTGCGATCGGCACGATTGGCGGTCCAGCGGGCCCGGTCTGCATTCACGCGTCGGCCCCGGGCACTACGGGCTCGAGGCGCCACGAGCGTGGGCGCCGGCGGCTTGCCAGCCTGCTTCCAGACCTTCACGAAACGCTGTACGGCGGTGATGCCGGTGAGGGCAAGCATGACCCAGAGCACCGGGACCAGCAGCACCGGAAACACCAGTCCGACACAGATGGCGATGATCCGCTCGGCGCGCTCCATGAGCCCGCCCTTGGCATCGAACCCGAAGATCTCGGCCTTGGCCCGCTGGTAGGAGATGAGCGTCGACATGCCGAGCACGGCGAAAGCCAGCATCGCGAAGCGGCCACCTCGGGTCTCCTGCAGGTGCCAGCCGATGCCGCCGAGGAGCAGGGCGTCGGTGACCCGGTCGGCCACCGAGTCGAAGAAGGCCCCACGGATCGAGGACGCACCCGAGGCCTTGGCGACGGCCCCGTCGAAGAGGTCGGGCAGCGCGGAGCCCAGGAGGAGGAAGAAGCCGATGAGCAGGTGGCCGGTCGCGATGGTGACGCAGGTGGCCACCGCCATGACCAGGCCGAGGGCGGTGAGCTGGTCGGGTGTGACGCCGAGGCGTGTGAGCCCGTTGCCTATCGGCTTGACGCCCTTGTCGATTGCGCTACGCCACTGACCATCGAACACCTTGGTACTCCTCTCGACCGTGTTATCTCGACCCGTTCAGGCGGCTGCACCCTCGCGCAGCTGTGCTTGCAAATGCTACCAGTGGGGAACCGACGGCCGAGGGTCGCTGTTCCCGATCACGAGATACCCATTCGTCGGCGGGACGAACCGCAGGGTGGAGCGGAACTACTCGTCGTACTGCGACCAATCCTCGGGGTTGTCCTCGACCATGTCCCCAACGATGCTGGCATCGACACCGTCGACCAGCACCAGCCCTCGTCGCTTCGGCGGGTTCTCGGCCGAATACAGCAGGATGCGCCACGTCGGTCGGCTCACGAGGCCCTGCCAGCCGAGCTGAGCCGAGGCGTGGCCGATCGGGAAACCCACATGACGTGACGCAGCGGCGAGCGCGTCCGCCTCGTAGACCGTGAGGGGTGTGCCAGCCAGGAACCCGTAGAACCCGAGCATCACCAGGAACAGGCCGCCAAGCCCGAAGCCACGGTTCACGAGCACGGGGTTGGCGCCCCGTGTGACCAGCCAGCACGCCACCATTGCGCCACCGACGAGGACGTACAGCAGCGCCGGTGTGCGGCGGCGCTTGTTGTCGGGGAACTGGTAGACGCCGACGAATTCCTCGGCGTTCAGATCGTCGGGGAGCTCGTCACGGATCTCGTCGTGCATCGCTCGGTCCGGGCCGGCTGCTGCGAGCTCATCGGGCGCTTGGGGCTGGGCGTTCTTCTTGCGGGCCATGCGGTTGACCACCCTAACCGGCGTCGACCGTTCTCCGGTTCCCTGGCCGCGTTCGGCATGGTCGTGCACTCAGTCGCTTCGCGGACGACCGAGTGCACGAGGGGGCCAGGGCGAGTCCTGTGCGCCATGCCGATCGGTCCGTTCACCACTTGGCGATCAGCTTCGCCCACGTCCGGTCGAGCGACTCGGGGACGACGCGCGTCTCGGCGATCGACGTCATGAAGTTCGTGTCGCCGTTCCACCGCGGGACCACATGGACATGGAGATGACCCGGGATTCCGGCGCC
>JAYUDQ010000088.1:0-2595 GCA_043739745.1 Acidimicrobiia bacterium
TTACCGCCCGGGGCCTCGCCCGTGTCCGTCGGGTGTCGCGTACACTCTGCGACCTCTGGAACGAGGATCCCGAGGCACCGCTCGGGGCGAAGGCAGTGAGCTTCGCGCTCGAGATGCGGCGCTCGCCGAGCTTCGACGCGGTGGCGGCGTGAACGCAGCCGATCCCGGTCGTGTCACGGCGGATGCACCCGACCGTATCGATGAGGCGGCGGCCGCGTTCCTGGTGCGGCTTCCCGGCGCGACCCGGCCGCGAATTGCGAGGCTCCTCGGTCGTTGGAGTCCTTCGGCTGCGGTCGGTTTCCTCGCCGAGGGCAACCCGGTCATCGCCGATGTGCTGCGCGGCTGCCAGGGCATCGACGCCCTCCGCCGGTCGTGGCAGCCGCGCTGTGCGTCAGCCAACCTCATCGCCGAGGCTGCTGCGCTTGAAGTGGCGGGTGTCGGGGTTTGGTGGGTTGGCCAGGCCCGCTGGGGCGCAGCGTTCACCGATGATCCAGAACCGCCTGCGGTGCTGTTCTTTCGTGGGACCCTCGACGTCGTCGATCTTCCCCGTGTCGCCATCGTGGGCACCCGGCATGCAACCTCGCAGGGCCGAGAGATGGCGAGGCTCCTGGGTCGGCAACTGGCCGACGCCGGTGTCGCGGTGGTGTCCGGTCTCGCACTGGGGATCGACGCAGCGGCCCACGACGGCGCAATCGGGTCGGGCCGCTGCGGCGGAAATGGCCGGGCCATCGGCGTTGTCGGCTCCGGCCTCGACGTCATCTACCCCCGCCAGAATGCACGGCTGTGGTCCGACGTCGCCGAGACCGGCTTATTGCTGTCGGAGTCGCCGCTCGGTCGGGGGCCGACGCCGTCTGCATTCCCCGAGCGCAACCGGATCATCGCGCAGCTTGGCACTGTCCTCGTCGTCGTCGAATCGCATGCGAAAGGCGGTTCGCTCATCACCGTCGACCGGTCGCTGGAACGAGGTCGGCGAGTACTGGCCGTGCCGGGGAGTCCGCTCAGTCTGGCGTCGGGGGGCTCGAACAACCTGCTGCGCGGGTCACACGACTCGCGTCTGGCGGTGCCCTGCCTCGGCGCAGATGACGTGTTGTCGTTGCTCGATTTTGATCGGACGAGCGCTTCGGTCTACTCCGACCCCCGGCCCGAGCCCACGATCGACGGCACGGCGCTCCTCGCGCTGATGGGCTGGGAATCGTGGGCGCTCGGCCGCCTCGTGGCCCGAAGCGGGCTCGGGGTCGCCGATGTCACGCTTGCGCTTGCCGAATTGGAGGCGGAAGGGTTGGTCGGGCGGTCGTCGGGACATTGGCACCGACTGGCGACAAGGCCGTGGTGAGCTTGCCGTTGGGCTGGGCGCTGAGCCTGGCGTTGGTCTGCGCGGTGACTTGGGGGCTGGTCGGATCGTTCCGCTTTCTGCACCTCGCGCCGCTGCGGCTGGCCCCGACGGTGCGAGGCGGACAGGTATGGTCGGGCTGTGGCCTGGCCGGTGGACGAGTTCGTGCAGTCGCTCACCGCGGAGTCCCCGAATACCGTTGCGGCCTATCGGTCCGATGTCGTCGCCTTCGTCGGCTGGGCGCTGCGTGGCGGACACGACGGACCCGCCTCGGTCGACCGCCTCGTCCTGCGCCGGTACCTCGCCTTCCTGTCGACGACGGGTCTCGCTCGGCGCACCATGGCCCGCAAGGTCGCGTCGTTGCGGCGGCTGTTCGGGTACCTGGCACGGCGAGGCGTCATACCGCTCGACCCCACTATCCGGCTCCAAGTGCCGGCGGGCACAGCGCGCTTGCCGCGGGTCCTGTCAGAAGCCGAACTCGTCGCGCTTCTCGACGGTCCATCTGTCGGGGATGGCGCTGCCGCCGACGGGAGAACCGGCGCACGCGCCCGAACGCAGGAACTTCGCGACAGCATCGTGGTCGAGCTGTTGTACGGGAGCGGGCTGCGGGTGAGCGAGCTCTGTTCGGTCGCACCGTCCGACGTCGATCTCCGCCAGCGAATGATCCGCGTGCTCGGGAAGGGGAGCAAAGAGCGCATCGTGCCGTTGAGCGAACCATCGGTCGCGGTCCTTCGAGCCTGGCTCGGCGGCGACCGGACCGTGTATTTGCGCGAGCACGCGCTCGAGGACGGGCACGGCCGTCTGTTCTCGAACAACCGTGGGCGGGCCCTCACTCCCCGCGATGTGCGCCGCATCATCGACCGTCGTTCCATTGCCCCCACGCACCCGCACGCGCTCCGCCATACCTTTGCCACCCACCTGCTCGACGGCGGCGCAGACCTGCGGGTCGTACAGGAACTGCTCGGACACGCTGACCTTGCGACGACGCAGCATTACACCCATGTGAGCAAGGATCGACTCCGGTCGATCTATGCGAAGACGCACCCGCGAGCATGAGGGTGCGACCTGACACGTGCGTCGTCGCGTAGGGTGATGCCTGTATGTCGAGCCGTGTGCGCGACGGTGCGCGCCTCGGAGTGCCAATCGAGCCGACCTTCGCGCGCCATCCCGGTTCGTGGGAACCATGAACGCGTCTGTAACACCAATCCACAATGAACGCCGCTACCCTTTGCCCATCGATGCCGACCGGAGAAGCTGACCTGTGA
>JAYUDQ010000089.1:0-2589 GCA_043739745.1 Acidimicrobiia bacterium
TTACACCAGCTCGCCCGACCCGGCGTCACGATGGCGGTGTTCCTCTCTGCGGCGCGGCCTGACGCACTGCAGGAGGAGCTTCTCCACATCGGCTCGGCGTACTCCGCCGAGACGCCTGTGGTGATCGGCGAGCGGGTGTCATGGCCTGACGAGCGGATCATGCGCACGACGGTCGGCGCGCTGGCCGACACGCTGCGGGCGATGGGGGTCACGACCACCGTGCTGGTGCTCGTGGGCGAGGCGTTGCGTCGGGCCGAGCCGCCGGTACGAAGCCATGTGTACCTACCTTCGTTCGCGACGTCCTTCCGCGGCTCCGATGCCGATGGTGGCGATGGTTCCGATGGGGCGTGCGGGTCATGATTGCGAGCGGTGCACTGCACGTCGTCGGCCTGGTCGGCGGGGAGTGGTTCGGAGCGGCCGCGGGCGTTGCGATGGCCGGGTCGCCTGTCGTCGTCGGCTCACCACGTCAGCTCGCCCTCGTCGGTGGGAGCCTCGTGGGCTCGCAGTCGCAGGTCGAGCTGTCCGGTCCGCTGCCTGCGATCTTCGATCAGATCGCAACCCAGCTGGACGGTGGCAGATCCGTATGTGTGCTTGCTTCCGGCGACCCCGGGTTCTTCGGTATAGTACGCGCGCTTACTGCACGTTTCGGGTCGGCAGTGATCACGGTCCATCCGGCACCCTCGTCGGTTTCGCTCGCCTTCGCCCGCCTGGGCATGTCGTGGGATGACGCGGTCGTCATCTCGGCACACGGTCGATCACTCGGCGATGCTGTTGCGCTGCTGAGTGAGCCGCCGAAGGCCGCAGTGCTGACCTCGCCCGACAGCCCGCCGCAGGCCATCGGCGCGGCGCTCGTGGACCGGGGCGTCGGCCCCCGAACGGTCCACGTGGTGAGCCGAATCGGGGAGCCCGGCGAATCGGTCACGCGCACCGATCTGGCCGGACTCACGGCCGGAACGTTCGATCCGATGTCCGTCGTGATCCTCTGTGCACCTACGGTCGCAGCCGACGGGCCCGGGCTGGCCTGGGGACTGGCCGAGTCGCACTTCGCGCACCGGTCGGGGATGATCACGAAGGCGGAGGTCAGGGCCATCGTACTCGGCAAGCTGGCCCTTCCCGCTGCCGGCGTGCTCTGGGACGTCGGCGCGGGCAGCGGATCCGTCGGTATCGAGGCGGCCCGTCTGCGCCCGGGACTGCGGGTGTTCGCCATCGAGAAGGGTGCCGACGACTGTGCCCGCATCCGCGCCAACGCCGAGATGCACGCGGTGTCCATCGACGTGATCGAGGGCGTTGCGCCCGATGTGCTGGTGTCGCTCCCTGATCCCGACCGCGTCTTCATCGGAGGCGGCGGCATCGGTGTGCTCGACACGGCCCTCTCCCGGCTCCGGCCAGCCGGCGTGATCGTGGCGAACTACACGATCGTCGACCGGGCCGCGTCCGCCTGGCAGCGGCTCGGCAACATGGTCGAGGTCGGTGTCGCACGCGGCGTCGGTGTATCCGGTGCGGGTGTGCGCCTCGTAAGCGAGAACCCGGTGTTCATCACGTGGGGCCCGGAAACGTGAGGGCTGCGTACGTGGTCGGCGTCGGGATGACGAGCACTGCGACTGCTGCGGAACTGTCGGAGGCGGTCGAGGCGGCCCTGGCGATCCTCGGAATCGACCGCTCGGCGATCGTGTCGGTGGCGACGAGGACGGAGCTGGCGGCCGATCATCGCATTGTGACGCTCGATCTGCCAGTTGTTGGACTTGGGTCGGACGAACTGGCATCCTTCGGGGCACCGAACCCCAGTGCCCGCGTGGCAGACGCGGTGTCGACGCCCAGCGTTGCGGAGGCGGCCGCACTTCTCGGCGCTCACCGGGCGGGTGGCGGTCCAGCCGTGCTCGTGCTTGCGAAGCAGCGCTCCGCGCGCGTCACGGTTGCCGTCGCCTGCGTGACGAGCGCCGTGCGGCGGGATCTGCGGTTGGAGGAGTGCGCTCGATCCGTTGGTTCAATGCGCGCGAAGTCGGCCGATTCGTGAAGACGCCCGCCAGATTTTGGCAACTTCGCGCGCTTCGACACCGCAGTTCGCGCGCATAGGGCATCCCGGTCCCGTTCTGAACTGAGCGCGGCGGATCGGCACGAGGGTATGGCCGTGGATGTCACGGCTCGTGGTGAAACGGCGTCGATACGCCATTTCTCGTCACGATGCATGACCTGTCGGGTGGTTCGGTGTGCCGATCCGCCGCGCTCGGGTTCCTGCCCATCCGTACAACCCCTGATCAGCCGCGTGCGTCGAGCTCGGCCTGCAACTCGGCTTTGCGCTCGCCGACGTCACGGAGACTGCAGTCGGCGCAGTAGACCACCGAGGCCTTCGCTTCGGTCGTCAGGTACCACAGGCAGCACGATCGCCGATGGAAGTGCCACGACTCGGCGGGCGTAAGTGCTGACGACGGTGACGAGCGTGGCGCTGAAGACGATGTCGAAGGAGATGACAGCGCGGCCGCACGAAGCGTGAACAGCTCGCCGAGTTTGCCGTGCTGCGCCTCGATCTGGAACAGCACATCCTCTGTGAACGTACGAATTGCCTGCCGTTCCGCAGCAGAGGGCAGCACA
>JAYUDQ010000090.1:0-2588 GCA_043739745.1 Acidimicrobiia bacterium
CCAGCCGCTGCGCCCGGCGGCAACGCCCGCATGGCCGGCACCGACGTTCCAGTTGACGCTGACGATGCTGGCTAGAACGTCGTAGTCGACCGTCATCCATCCAGCACCAAGACCGATCTCGATCCGCCCACCGGTGATGAGATCGAGCGTCGCGATCTCCTTGGCCAGCACCGCTGGATGCCGGAAGTCGTTGTCGATCACCAGCGTGCCGCGCGTGAGTGAGGTGGTATGCGCCGCCTTCATGCGAGTTCGGCGAGGCCGAAGATGCGCTTCGCGTTCCCGCCGAGAATCGCACTGCTGTCGTCATCACTGAGCCCGAGGCGCCGCACCATCTCCGCGTAGCCCTCCTCCAGATCCCATCCGGCGAAGTTGCTGCCGAGTAGAACCCGGTCGGCGCCTTCAGTCGCCACGAGAAAGCCGAGTGCATCATCTCGATGCACAGCGGTGTCGAAGCTGAGCTGGCTCCACTGGTCGTCGAATGGACGGGTGAGCGCCGTCGGACCCCACGGCCTCTTCTGCAGCGCAGCCTGCATGCGGCCTTTCTGATATGGGGCGAACCCTCCACCATGGGCGACGTGGACGTGAAGCTTTGGATGCCGATCGAGTACACCGAACAGGAGCAGATGTGCGACAGCAAGGCCCTCGTCGATCGCGAATCCCACGACGATGTCGAGTTCGAGCTGACCGAGGAACGGCTCAAGCGGTGAGTATGACGTGCGCGGACCGGGGTGGATGACGACGGGCACCCCGAGCCGTTCGTGTTCCGACCACAGCTCATCGAATCGGCGATCAGACAAGGGGACGCCGTTGATGTCTGTGCCTACATAGGAAGCCACGAGGCCGAGTTGGGTGACCGAACGATTCAGCTCGGCACACGATTCGTCGGGGTCCTGGAGCGGCAGCGAGGCAGCGCCGCTCAAGCAAGGATGCGCTCTGCTGATCTCGCCGACGATGTCGTTGTGTCGGCGGTTGAAGCTGATCGCATCGCGCCCTGGCTCGTGGTAAAAGTACGTGAGCGGGTTCGGCGAGATGAGCTGCCGATCGATGCCCAGCTCGTTCATCTTGTCGAGTCGCATGTCGACATCCGAGAACGGGCTTCCGACGAACTTGACGTTCTCCAGGCGATAGTCGCCGGCCCTGAAGAAATGCACACCATCGGCGTTGATGCCCATCTCCGGCCCCGCAGCTCCGCAACAACCCATCACTCCCGGGAGCAGGATGTGCGCGTGGACATCCACTACTTCATTGTTCATTTCTTCTCCTGCCGCAGTGGTCAGAGTGCTTGCCGTCGGAGGCCAGGAGAACCCTGCCCAGTCTGCAGCCGTTCGAGTGTGGGATCTGTATGCCAGAAGGCGTCGACCGTGTCCTTGCCAAGACGTTCGACGAGTACCTGCATCGCGATGTCGTGACGCACGAACTCGACCGCGACGAGCACAACGGCGGGGTCGTCGCTCCACATGGCCCACGTGTCGTCGCCGAAGGCACCGCCGACGAGAACACTGCGACGGTCGTCGGCGACGACGAACAATCGGGCGCCGAGCCGGCCGAGCACCACCTCGGGGGACGAGAACGTGTGGCGGTAGAAATGACCGACCTCGTATGTCACGTCCCCGAAGGCGACGATCGACACATCGACGCCGCGCCGGACTGCCTGTCTGAGATCGTTCTCCAGATCGCCGGCTTCTTCCGCCCAGATCGAGACGAAGAGATCCTCCCCCGCTCGCTGGATGAGATCGCGGGCGCGGTCGACAACGTTGGCCCGTCCGCGGATGTGATGGACGAGGTTCGCTTCCGGACGACGAGCCACTCTGGGCAGGGCGGTGGTCAATGATTCGATGTTGTCGTCGAAGTCCCGGCGTAGTTTGGCAATGAACGACTCCGCCGGTAGTGCGAGGTACGCGGTGGATTCGGTGTTCCCAACCCGCACCTCGAACGCGGCACCTCTGGCGACCAGCTTGGCGAGCGTCTCGTACACCGTGGAGCGCGGCACACCTGAGGCTTTTGCAACTTCGTATCCGTTGTATGGACGTCCAGCAGCGAGAAGAGCGAGATATGCCTTTGCTTCGTAGCCCGACATGCCGCTGTCGCGCAGCTTGTCCACGACCCGGTCGAGTTGCATGATCGAGATCATATAGCCAAAGTCCCGCCCTGGCCGGCAACAGGCAATGAGTAGCTAGACGCCTCACTACTACGCTATTGTCGTCGCGATCATCGAACGAGTACGGGAGGGAAGATGACCGACACGGACGGCCACCTCAAATCAGGCCGTCTCGACCCTGCCCGGTTCTCGCTCGAAGATCGCTACACGACTCGAGACGGCGACGTGCTGCTCACGGGAGTTCAGGCTCTGGCACGTCTGGTCATCGACCAGCTCCGCCATGACCGAGCCCGATCGTTGCGAACGGCGGCATTCGTCAGCGGCTATCCCGGATCACCACTCGGCGGATTCGACCAGGCTCTGGACCGCGCTCCGAAGGGCGACGTCGAGACCCATCACACGCCCGGTCTCAACGAGGAACTCGCCGCCACTGCGATCTGGGGCAGCCAGCAGGACAACCTGGCTACGCTCGACGATCGCGACGGCGTGA
>JAYUDQ010000091.1:0-2588 GCA_043739745.1 Acidimicrobiia bacterium
GGCCGTGGCGACCTGCTCCTGCACATCCAGGTGACCGTGCCCCAACACCTGACCAAGACCGAAGATGAGTTGCTGCGCCGCTTCGCCGAGGAGCGGGGCGAGCCGGTGGCCCCGCCCGACAAGAGCCTCCTCGGCAAGATCCGTTCGGCCTTCCGCTGACCGTGCCCACGCCCGCAGGGGTCGCCGCGAAGGCGCATGTTGTGCTGGCCGACATCGGCGGAGCGGGGGAGTCAGCGCTCGCGTTGTCGGACGACGTGGCCCATCACCTCGTGCATGTGCTTCGTCTCCGCGCCGGCGACGTCGTCACCGCAACCGATGGTCGGGGTAGCTGGAGGCCCACCAGGTTGGTGACCGGGGGAGCCGGCCTGGACCCGACCGCGGCGTCGTCGTTCGTTCCGCGGCCGAGACCGGAGGTCGGCGTGGGCTTTGCGCTGACCAAGGGTGACAAGCCCGAGCTCGTGGTGCAGAAGCTGACAGAGCTGGGAGTGGACCGTATCGTCCCGTTCGTAGCGGAACGATCCGTCGTGTCCTGGGACCCGGCGAAGGCAGAGCGCAACGTGGCCCGCTGGCGCGCGGTCGCCCGAGAGGCGCTCCGCCAGAGCCGACAGGTGTGGGAGCCGGAGGTCGCGGCCGTGGAAACCTTCGCCGACCTCTGCCGCGAACCGCATGGGATCGTTCGTGCCGATGCGGGCGGCGAGCCACCAGATCCCGAGCGTCATCACTTGGTGCTGATCGGTCCGGAGGGGGGATGGTCGCCCGCCGAACGGGGCGCCGCCATGGCCACGGTCAGCCTCGGGCTGTCCATCCTTCGGGCCGAGACGGCCGCCATCGTGGCCGCAACGCTGCTCGTGGGTATCCGGGGCGCATTGGTGAACGCCGTTCGGTGACGGAGGGTTGCGAAATGCGAGGTGTCGGCGGGTGTCGGGCGGCGAAACCGTACCGACTTGCCTGGGGATATTCCCCGTCGGCCAGGTTGGCGGTCCTGGTCGCAGGTTTCTTGCCCGGAATCCACCTACCGAGTGTGGTTGTTTGTTACAGTCCTGAAGCAGCGCGCGCTCAGCGCGTAGAGTCGTGAAGTTGTCACTCCCCGCATTCAATGCTGTTGCATGTGTCACATCCGGAAGCGGTCCACCAGCACACGCGGACCACGAACCAAATTGCGAGATGACGAGTCGGACGGAAGCCCGGGCGTCACGTCGGAGGAGTGCGAACGAGCCGTGGAAGACGAGCAAGAAGACGCCAGCTACACCCGACAGGTCGGCCTGCGCCTGCGCGGCGTCCGCCGGTCGAAGCGACTGTCCCTCCACGACGTGGAGATCGCGTCGCAGAAGGAGTTCAAGGCTTCTGTGCTCGGGGCGTACGAGCGCGGCGAGCGGGCCATCTCTGTTCCCCGGCTCCAACGGCTGGCCAGCTTCTATACCGTCCCTGTCGAGCAGCTCCTTCCGCCCATGTCCGCAGCAGATAGTGGCGCCGATGGCGACGCCGGTGATCGTCGGGTCCCCGGCCGGGGCATCACCATTGACCTCATCCGGCTCGAGGCCATGTCGACGCAGGAGGCGAACCTGCTCAATCGCTACGTGTCGATGATCCGCGCGCAGCGGGCGGGGTTCACCGGTACGGCACTGACGATTCGCCGGGAAGACCTCAACGCGCTTGCCGTGCTGCTCGAATCCGATCCGGAGACGGTGAAGGAACGCATCGGGTCGCTCGGTTTCGAGATGGCTCGCTGACCCCAGCTTCCGGAGCCCCCGAAGTACACACGCCGCAACGGCCCTTCGGGGTCTATGTGCACGTGCCGTTCTGCGCGAAACGATGCGATTACTGTGCATTTGCCACGTGGACCGACCGAGACCATCTCATGGTCCGTTACAGCAATCGGGTCGTCGATGAGGTGCGCCACGCTGTGGACGCAGGCATGTTCCCGGCCACGAGCGTCTTCTTCGGCGGGGGAACGCCGTCGCTGCTCGAACCGCGGCTGCTCACGGCCATCCTCGACGCGATCCCGCGTACAGCGGACGCCGAAGTCACCGTCGAGTGCAACCCGGACACCGTCAGCCCCGCCCTCTTCGCCGCCTATGTGGCCCATGGGGTCAACCGGCTCAGCTTCGGTGTGCAATCGATGGTGCCCTCCGTGCTTGCCAGCCTCGGTCGCACGCATGATCCGGCGAACGTCACGAACGCCGTGCGTTGGGCGCGCGAGGCCGGAATCGCAACCTTCAACCTCGACCTGATCTATGGGGCTGCCGGTGAGACGATGGCCGACTGGGAGGCGTCGCTGCGAGCGATCATCGCGCTCGGACCACCGCATGTGAGCGCCTACGCGCTGACGATCGAAGCAGGTACGCCGCTGGCCGCAGAGCCGCTCCGCCACCCCGACGACGACGACCAGGCCGACAAGTACGACCTGGTGAACGAGATGCTGGCCGGGGCTGGTCTGGCCAGCTACGAGATCTCCAATTGGGCAAAGCCCGGCCATGAGTGCCGCCACAACTGGCTGTACTGGGCACAGGGTGACTACCGGGGCTTCGGCTGCGCAGCGCACTCGCACGAGAACGGCCGACGGTTCTGGAACGTGCGCACGCCCGAGC
>JAYUDQ010000092.1:0-6772 GCA_043739745.1 Acidimicrobiia bacterium
GGCGACAAGGATGGCAACGCCACGCTGCGCACGATGATCACGAAGGCGAAGGCCGAGCAGGTGCCGGCGGACAAGATCGACAACGCCATCAAGCGTGG
Organism: Acidimicrobiia bacterium; assembly: GCA_043739745.1. Classification (GTDB taxonomy): domain Bacteria; phylum Actinomycetota; class Acidimicrobiia; order Acidimicrobiales; family JANYDT01; genus JAYUDQ01. Next base: position 99 of record JAYUDQ010000092.1, read on the forward strand.
CACGGGCGAGCTCAAGGCCGACCTCACGATGGAAGACATCATGTACGAGGGGTATGCGCCCGCGGGCGTGGCCCTGCTGGTGCAGGTGTCGACCGACAACCGCAACCGCTCCGGCTCCGACGTCCGCACGGCGTTCTCGAAGAACGGCGGCAACATCGCCGAGCCAGGTGCAGTCGCGTGGCAGTTCGCCCGTCGCGGTGTCGTCGCAGTGCCGAAGAAGCAGGGCGCGAAGACCGTCACCGAGGACGACCTGATGCTGACGGCAGTCGATGCGGGCGCCGAGGACATCATCGACAACGGCGACGCCTTCGAGTTGCGCTGTGGCCCGACCGACATCGGCGCGGTGTGCCACGCACTCGGCGATGCGGGCATCCACTTCGATTCCGCTGACCGTCCGATGGTCGCGAACACGGTCATCTCCGTGACGAACGAGGGCGACGCCCGCAAGATCCTCAAGCTGATCGACGCGCTCGAGGACCTGGACGATGTCGAAGAGGTGTTCTCGAACTTCGACATCAGCGAGGACCTCTTCGCGGTGCTCAGCGCCTAGACCTGCCTAGACCCGTGCCCACTCGGTAGGGTCGTCGGTGTGATCACCGACGTTCCTGGTTTTGCCGTCGGCCACTGGACCGACTCGCTGGCCCTGACCGGCTGCACGGTGGTGGTCGCGCCTGAAGGAACCGTCGGCTCGGGCGAGGTACGCGGCGGCGCACCTGCCACACGCGAGTTCGAGATGCTCGATCCGGTGCGGCGTGTCACGACGGTCGACGCCGTCCTGCTCACCGGCGGGTCGGCGTTCGGCCTGGCCGCGGCGGATGGGGTGATGGAGTGGCTGGAGGCGCAGGGACGAGGTGTGCCGACCGTGGGAGGACCGGTGCCGATCGTGATCGGCATGGGACTCTACGACCTTGCCGTGGGTGATCCGAAGGTCCGTCCGGGGGCGGCGCAGGGACGGTTGGCGGCCGAAGCTGCGACATCGGGCCCGCACGCGGTCGGTGCCGTCGGAGCCGGAACCGGCGCAACGCTCGCCAAATGGTATGGACGCCTACGATCGGAGCCAGGCGGCATCTGCACTGCGACCCTTCGATCGGGTGACCTGATCGTCAGCGCGCTCATCGCCGTGAACGCGGTCGGCGCGATCGACGACGGGACGACCGACGCCGACATCGGCCCTCCGCAATTCGAAGCACCGGAGCAGTAGACGTTCGGCAACACCACGATCGGGGTCATCGCGACGAACGCCGCGCTCGACAAGAAGGGCTGTCTGCTCCTTGCGCAGAGCGGGCATGACGGGCTCGCCCGCGCCCTTCTCCCGGCGCATACCGAGGCCGACGGCGATGCACTCGTCGCACTGTGCTCGGGCTTGGTCGAGGCCGACCTCTTCCACGTCCGGCTGCTCGCCCAGCAAGTGGTGACGCAGGCCGTCCGGTCGCTGCGCGCAGCGACCGGAGGCTCGTGACTGTGGTGCGGTTACGGTGAGGTGATGGCCATCGGCGCAGGAGACATCGCCCCACCGTTCACCCTTCCCGGAACCGGGGGCCGCGACTACTCCCTGTCGGACTACGCAGGGCACAACGTCGTCCTGGTGTTCTATCCCGGTGACAACACACCGGTGTGCACGGTGCAACTGAACGAATACACCCGAGAGATCGAGCAGTTCGGCCGTCTCGACGCACAGGTCCTCGCGCTCTCACCGCAGGACGTCAACAGCCACGAGAAGTTCAGCGAGAAACAGGGTGGCTTCGCGTTCCCGCTCTTGGCCGACACCGACAAATCCGTGGGCCGGGCCTACGACATCCTCGGCCCGCTCGGGTTCTACCGGCGGTCCATCTTCGTCATCGGCGACGGCGGGCGAATTCGCTTTGCCCACCGCTCGGCGACGGGGATCACGTTCAAGAGCACCGACGACATCGTCCGCGCGCTGCACTGAGGGTACGAGTTCGCTGCGGCCGGACCGACTAGGTTCTCCAAACGCATGTTCGTGCTCGGCATCGATCCCGGTCTGTCCCGCTGTGGCTTCGGCCTCGTGCGCCGCACCCGTCACGTCCAATTGGCCGTCGATCACGGAGTGCTGCAGACCCCGCCGACCGACGAGCTCCCGGCCCGACTCGCGGCGATGAACGCGCTCTTGCGCTCGCTCATCGCCACCCACCGGCCCGATGTGGTGGTGGTCGAGCGGGTGTTCTTCCAGACCAACGCCCGCACGGCCATGGGCGTCGCGCAGGCGAGCGGGCTCGCGTTGGCCGCGGCCCACGACGCCGGTTGCGGCATCGCCCAATACACCTCGAACGAGGTGAAGCTGGCCATCACCGGCTATGGCGGCGCCTCGAAGGATCAGGTGCAGCGCATGGTCCAGCGCATCCTCGGCCTCGCCGCGCTTCCGAAGCCCGCCGATGCGGCCGATGCGCTCGCCCTCGCGCTGCATCACCTCGCGATCGCGCCGCTGCAGGCGCGGGTCGGGAACGGTTCGGGGAACGCCGAGCTGCGGGTCGCTTCCTCGGTCGGCGGCGCGGCCAATGCCACGGGCGGGCTCGGCAACGCCCGCATCGCCACATCGGCCGGCGGCGTGCGGCTTGCGGGAGATGTGCCGGCCGGGAACGGTGGCGCCGTCCGATGATCGGTTCGCTGCGGGGCACGCTCATCGACCGGTCGGCGAAGGGTGAGGCGCTGATCGAAGTGGGAGGCGTCGGCTACCTCGTGACGGTGTCGCCGTCCACGCTCGGCAGGCTCGGCGCGATCGGTAGCGCCGTGTTCGTGCACGTCCACACCCACGTCCGTGAGGACGCGCTCGTCCTCTTCGCCTTCATCGCACGCGACGAGCGGGCCTGCTTCGACGTCCTGTTGAGCGCGCACGGCGTCGGCCCTGCCCTCGCCCTTGCAATACTCAGCGCGCATACTCCTGATTCTCTGCGGACGGCCGTCGCCACCGACGACGTCGATGCGCTCACGCTGGTGTCCGGGGTCGGCAAGAAGACGGCGGCACGGCTGCTCATCGAGCTGAAGAGCAAGCTCGATGTGCTTGGCGGCGGCGACTACTCCGCGGCGATCGCCGCGGCTGGGGATGGAACGGGCGGTTCGGAGTCGACCGATTCGCGCACGGATGTCCGGGCCGCGCTCGCCGAGCTCGGCTACGGCGCCGAGGAGATCCGACAGGTTCTGCGCACGCTGCCGAGCGAGGGCGACGCCTCGGCCCTGCTGAAGCGGGCGCTGGCCACTCTGGCCAGCGGGCTCTGACGTCCGATGAGCCGTGAATGAGCCGCAAATGAGTGACACCGGGCCCGCGATGCCGGACGGCTTTGGCGTGGACGGCGACGGCGACGGCGACTACGTCGAGACCCTCCGGCCCCGGACGCTCGCCGATTTCGTCGGGCAGCCGGAACTCAAGGAGCACCTCTCGATCGTGCTGGAGGCGGCCCGCAAACGCGGACAGTCGGCCGATCATCTTCTGTTCGCCGGCCCCCCCGGGCTCGGCAAGACGAGCCTGGCCGCCATCGTCGCCACCGAGATGGGCGTCGGGTTCCGCATCACATCGGGGCCGGCGCTCGAACGTGCGGGCGATCTCGCTGCCATCCTCACCAATCTGGCCGAGAACGATGTGCTGTTCATCGACGAGATCCACCGCCTGCCCCGCGTCGTCGAAGAGGTGCTCTATCCCGCGATGGAGGACTTCCAGCTCGACATCGTGCTGGGCAAGGGGCCGAGTGCCCGCAGCCTTCGCCTCGACCTGCCGCGATTCACGCTGATCGGCGCCACCACCCGAGCCGGGCTGATCACCGGTCCTCTACGCGACCGCTTCGGCCACGTCGCGCGTCTTGACTACTACGGCGTGAGCGACCTCGAGGCGATCGTCGAACGCGCGGCGCGCATCTTCGCCATCGACATCGTGCCCGAAGGTGCGCACGAGATCGCCCGCCGCTCCCGGGGCACGCCCCGCATCGCGAACCGCCTGCTGCGACGTATCCGCGACTACGCCGAGGTCCGCGCCGACGGGGTCATCGACATCGCCGCTGCCCGTGATGGGCTGGCCGTGTTCGAGGTCGACGAGTTGGGCCTCGACCGAGTGGACCGCGCCATCCTCACCGCGGTCTGCTCGCGCTTCGGCGGCGGGCCGGTCGGCCTCTCGACGCTGGCCATCAGCGTCGGCGAGGATGCCGAGACGCTCGAGGCCATGTACGAGCCGTTCCTGCTGCAGATGGGGCTTCTGAAGCGCACCCCGAAAGGACGCGTGGCCATGCCGGCGGCATTTGAACACATGGGTCTGCGGCTGCCCGAGAACATCGGACGGCTCTTCAGCGACTTCGACCCGGAGCCGCCCGCTGCTGGCGACCGCCGCCTCTTCGACCAGTAGCAATACCGTACGTGCGCAGACAGTAACCGTATGCCCACTGATGATCTGCCTACATATGAATCGCCCCGGCCCGAAAGCGGCCTGGTCATGCGTGATTTCGACTACGACCTGCCCGAGCGTTTCATCGCCCAGACCCCGATCGAGCCTCGCGACGCGGCGAAGCTCCTCGTGGCAACAGGACCGGTGGCCGAACACCGGCACATCACCGATCTCCCGTTGCTCCTGCGGCCCGACGATGTGCTCGTGGTCAATGAGACGCGGGTCATCCCGGCACGGTTGAAGTTGGTCAAGGACAGCGGAGGCGCAGTCGAGGTGCTGCTGCTCGACCGTGATGGCGATGGGAGCTGGACCGCGTTGGTCCGTCCGAGCAAGAAGGTCCGGTCCGGCACCGTGCTTCGGCCCGGACCGGGCTTGGCCGTCGAGATCACCGACGTGCTCGACGGCGGCCAGCGCCGGGTCCGCCTGCTCGACGACAGCACCGGTGCCGTGCTCGACGCAGCCGGCGAGGAGGCAGGACTCGCCCGATACGGCGTCGCACCACTCCCGCCCTACATCACGACGCCTCTCGCCGACCCCGGCCGCTACCAGACCACCTTTGCCCGCCTGCCAGGATCCTCGGCCGCGCCGACGGCGGGCCTGCACCTCACGACGGCGGTGCTCGACGCCTGCCGGGCCGTCGGCGTCGAGGTGCACACGGTCGATCTCACCGTCGGGCTCGACACGTTTCGCCCCGTCACGGCCGACCGCCCTGAGGACCACGAGATCCACTCGGAGCGCTATTCGGTGCCCGAGGCGACGATGGCCGCCTGCGAACGCGCCCAGAAGGCTGGAGGGCGGGTCGTGGCCGTCGGTACGACCTCGGTGCGCGCGCTTGAGAGCGCATGGGCAAGTGGCGAAGCTACAGGCCGTACGCGCCTGTTCATCTACGGCGGCTACCGCTTCGGCGTGGTCGATCTGCTGCTCACGAACTTCCACCTTCCCCGGTCATCGCTCCTCCTCCTCGTCGAAGCGTTCGCCGGTCCGAGCTGGCGGGAGCTCTACGCGTTGGCCCAGCGGGAGGACTATCGCTTCCTCTCCTTCGGCGACGCGCTGCTTCTGAGCCGCGGATCCGGTGTGTCGGCGTTGTAGCTTCGGAGGCGGTGAAGTACCTCCTCTGGCAGTTCAGCGCCTATGCCGCCGTGGCCGTTGTGCTCGGCGTCGTGGTCGGGCGATGGACAATGGCAGGGCGACTGTCGAGCGCCGAGCGGGAACGTCAACGCGCCGCCTTCGAGATGTCCACGCTCACGATGAAGGCCTCGTCCCTCTTGGAGGAGTCCGGCCGTGAGCGGTCCAGCATCGTCGACGCGAATGGGCGCCTGGCCGAGGAGCTTCGTCTCGCGCGGGAGTTGCAGACACGCATCGAGGCCGACCTCAGGGCTTCGGAGCTCAACCGTTCCCAAACAGAATCGTCCCTGCGAGCGGCAGGCGAACGGTTCGCCGCAGATCACACAGCAGTCTCAGCGAAGCCGTGCCTTTCGACGGGCTCGGCTGACCGTGACCCTGTTGACCGCGCCGACTTCGAGCGCGTCGCGGATGAGCTCCGCCTGGCCCGCTCCGAGGTCACTCGCGTCGCGAGCGAGTCCTCCGTCGCGCTGGCGATGGCCGAGGCCCGCGCAAAGGCGGCCGAGTCCGCCCACCTCGAACTCTCACGCGTCCATGCCGCATCGGTGCGGGCGGCACAGGTTGAGCTGACTCGAGCGGTGGTCCGAGCTGAGCGGGCGGAGACGGGCTTGTCGGTCCGGCCGGTAAGGCGCGTCAGTCGGGTGGCAGAAGATCTCATTGTCGACCTCCGACCGTTCGACCGGGTACCGGAGCCGACCGCGGACGGGATGTCCGAATGAGCGTCACCCCGATCGCACCTGCGATTCGTTCAGGCTCCGAAGGCGAGCGAGGACCCGGAGGACGTGCTGGGCTCGTACGGCCGACCGTGGTGGGCGTGATCGGTCTTGCGGCCATCGTCGCGATGGGCATGTGGAGGGTTGCGCCGCTGGTCGAGCTGCAGCTCACCGGCGACGTGAGCGCGAATGCGCTGCGCGACCTACCGGAGGTGCGGGTGCGCTTCGACGGGCGCGACGCGGTCCTCACCGGTCGGATCGCCAACGAGACCGAGCGGATGGCGGTCATCGCTGCTGTGCGACGGCGCTGGGGGGTCCGTGCGGTTGAGGCCGATGGGCTCGTTGCCATCTCGGAGGGCGTTCTCGCCGCGCCGCGGACACGAGTCAGAAGGGCGAGCACCGTTGCACGGTCGAGCATCTCGCCGTCGGCGGTCGCGCCGTCCAGCATCCCA
>JAYUDQ010000093.1:0-6766 GCA_043739745.1 Acidimicrobiia bacterium
GAACCAGTCGGCCGCCGCTTCCGTGGTGACCCGGCCGGGAAGCAGCCCGGGCGAGAGGCCCATGTCGATCGCGCCGCGGAGGTTGCCACGACGATGGGCCGGGAGGAAGGCTGCCGCGGGCACGCCGTCGGCGATGATGCCGGCCGCTTCGACGATGGCTTCGGGCGAGTCGGCGAGCGAGTCACGGCCGAGCACGACGACGAGCTTGCCGTTTCCCTTCCCGCTCGCGAGACCAGCGGCGAGTTTCTGCGCCGCCGCGTTCAACACATCGCTTTCGATCCCGGCGATCTGCCGCTCGACGGGAGCCGTGCCGCTCGCCGCGCCGAGCAGCGCCTTGACGATGCTGACGATCTCGCCCGGCCGATACGTGAGCGACGTCGCGTACTTCGTCATGCCCGTCGTTCGCGTGGCCAGCTCGATGATCGGCACGCTGCGGTTCGCTGCGGCGTCCCGAAGACGGAGGAACAGGATGGCCAGCTCTTCCTTCAGATCGGGGGCGATCAGCAGGACGACCGAGGCATTGGATGCATCGTTGATGGTGGCCGGCGTGAGGCCGAGCCACGCGGCCGGCTCGAGACCATCGCCGAGTTGCGCATCGGTGTTGTCCGTGCCGATGACGGACTTGGCCAGCTTCGCGAATGCGTACTGGTCCTCGTTCGTGAGGTGGGCACCGCCGATGAAGCCGATCTCGGACGGCTGGTACGCGCGCAGACGGGTTGCCGCGGTGTCGAGCGCCTCGGCCCACGAGACCGTGGCCGGTGCCGAGCCCTTGCCGGAGCGGACCTGTGGGTGGGTGAGGCGCGCAGGCGACGACACGGCCTCGAAGTCGAAGCGCCCCTTGTCGCACAACCAGCCCCAGTTGATGGCATCGGAGTCGACGCCCTGGGTGCGGGTGATGACGTCGCCGCTCGACTGCAGCACGACGCGGCAGCCGACGGAGCACGACGTGCAGGTGGACTCGACCTGGTCCAGGTCCCATGGCCGCGCGGTGAAGCGGTACGGCTTGGCGGTGAGTGCGCCGACGGGGCAGATCTGCACGACGTTGCCGGAGAAGTACGACGCGAACGGATCGTCGGGGAACGTGTTCACTTCGGTGTTGTTGCCCCGGTTGATGAAGTGGATCAGCGGGTCACCGGCCACCTCCTTCGAGAAGCGGGTGCAGCGGTCGCAGAGGATGCACCGCTCGCGGTCGAGCAGCACGAGGTCGCTGATCGGGATCGGCTTCTCGAAGTGGCGCTTCTCCTCGACGAAGCGCGACTCGCCCGGGCCGAACGCCAGCGTCTGATCCTGCAGCGGGCACTCTCCGCCCTTGTCGCAGATCGGGCAGTCGAGGGGATGGTTCACGAGGAGGAACTCGAGGATGCCGTCTTGCGCTTTCTTCACGACGGCCGACTTCGTGTCGACCTCCATGCCCTCGGCGCAGGGCTGCATGCAGGCCGGCTGGAGGCTCATGCCACGAGGACCGGAGACGTTGACGAGGCACATGCGGCACATGCCGACTTCGCGCATGCGCGGGTGCCAGCAGAAGCGCGGAATGTAGGTGCCCGTGCGCTCGGCCGCCGCGATGAGCAGCTCGCCGGGGTTGGCCTCCATGGGCATGCCGTCGATGGTGACGGTCAGCGTGGTCTTCTTCGGGGCCTCGGGAACCGCCGCCGTTTCGCTCATCGCGCGGCTCCGGCCATCGGCACATTTGTTATGTACGCTTCATATTCCGACCGGAAGTTCCGGATGGAACTGGTGAGCGCACCCGCTGCCGCCGACGGGCCGAGCGGGCAGATGGTGGTCTGCTTCGGCGGCCAGGTGAGCCCGGGGCTGATGTTGTCGGCCACGTCGAGCAGGAGGTCGATGTCCTCCATGCGGCCCTCTCCGTCAAGGATGCGCCGGTAGATCTTCTCCAGCCAGTTCGTGCCCTCGCGGCACGGCGAGCACTTGCCGCAGCTCTCCTTCGCGAAGAACTTCACGAGGCGCCACGCCGCCTTCACCATGTCCGTCGTCTCATCCATAACCACGATGGCGCCGGAGCCGAGCATCGAGCCCTTCGCGCCCACGACGCCTGCGTCGAGCGGCGTGTCGAGGTCGGCCTCGTAGAACCACGGCGCCGATCCGCCGCCCGGGATGAACGCCTTCACCTTGCGGTCCTCACGGATGCCACCGCAGAACTGCGGGTCGTAGAACAGCTCGCGGAACGTCGTGGTGCCGAACTCGACCTCGAAGACGCCCGGGTGCTTCACGTGACCGGACACCGCGAACAGCCGGGTCCCGGTGTTCTTCTCGTTGCCGTAGCTGGTGAACTTCGCCGCGCCGTTGGTCATGATCCACGGGAGGTTGGACAGCGTCTCGACGTTGTTCACCACCGTCGGCTGCATGTAGAGGCCTCTCGATGCCGGGAAGAACGGCGGCTTCAGGCGGGGCATGCCGCGGTTGCCTTCGAGCGACTCGATGAGTGCGGTCTCCTCGCCGACGATGTACGCGCCGGCGCCCCAGTGCAGGATCACGTCCACGGAGAAGTCGGTGCCGAGGATGTTCTTGCCGACGTAGCCAGCCGCGTACGCCTCGTTCAGCGCAGCCGCGACGCGCTCGTGCGCGTGCGGCATCTCGCCGCGGATGTAGAGGAACACCTGCTTGGCCTGGATCGCATACGCGCAGATCAGGGCGCCTTCGATGAGCTGATGCGGATCGCGTTCCATGAGGAGGCGGTCCTTGAACGTGCCGGGCTCGGACTCGTCGCCGTTGATGACGAGGTAGCGGGGGAACACGTTCGGGGGCAGAAAACCCCACTTCGTGCCGCACGGGAAGCCCGCGCCGCCGCGGCCGGCCAGGTTGGCGGCCTTCACTTCGGTGATGACCTCCTCCGGAGTGCGGGCGAAGGTCGCCCTCAATGCGGCGTAACCACCGCTGCGCAGGTAGCCGTCGAGCGTGTGCCCATCGGCCTGGTCAAAGCGAGAACTGATCATTTTTAGGGGCGCTGGCATCAGATGGTGTCCCTACTTGCGCGGCGGTCGGACGGGATGGACTGGCGGACCTTGCCGAGTGAGCCGTGGCTGGGGATATCTGCGCGCTTCCCGTTCCGCAGTTCTGCGACGAGCGAATCGAAGCCGGCGTGGGTGATCGTCTCGAAATAGCGGTAGTTGACCTGCAGGCACGGCGCCACCGTGCACGCTGCGAGGCACTCCATCTCCTCGAGCGTGAACAGTCCGTCCTTCGTGGTCGCGCCGGGGCGGATGCCGAGCGACTTCGAGGCGTGGTCCAGTAGTTCTTCGCCGCCGACGAGCATGCAGCTGATGTTCGTGCACACGCCGAGCAGGTACTTGCCTACGGACGAGAACTTGAACATCTCGTAGAAGCTGGCCGTGCCGTAGACCTCGGCCGGGGTGCAGCCGACCAGCTCAGAGATGTGCTCCATCGCATCCTCGGTGAGGTAGCCGTCCTGCTCCTGCGCGAGGTGGCAGAGGGGAATGGTGGCGCTCTTCGCACGCGGGTAGTGGCCGACGAGCTCGCGGGCGCGTTCGATGTTGGCGGGGCTGAATCGACTCATATGTGTGCCTAGCGGTCCACGTCGCCGAGGACGGGGTCGATCGAGCTGATGATGGCGATCGCGTCGGCGACCATGGCGCCCTTCATCATCGTGGGCATGGTCTGGAGGTTCACGAACGACGGGCCGCGGGTGTGCATTCGGAAGGGCTTGGTGCCGCCATCGCTGACCATGTAGCAACCGAGCTCGCCACGGGGTGACTCGACCGCCGTATAGAGCTCGCCTGCCGGGACCTTGAAGCCCTCGGTGAAGAGCTTGAAGTGATGGATCAGTGCTTCCATCGACTCGTCGATGCGACTACGCGGCGGGGGGGTGACCTTTTTGTCCTGCGTGCGGTAGTCACCCAGCGGCATGAGGTCGACGATCTGGCGGACGATGCGGATCGACTCACGGATCTCATTGAGACGGATCGCGTAACGGTCGAACGCATCGCCATGGGAACCGACGATGACATCGAACTCGACCTTGTCGTAGGCCAGGTACGGCATGTGCCGTCGAAGGTCCCACTCGACGCCCGTGGATCGCAGGATCGGGCCCGTCGCGCCGAGCGCGATGGCCTCGTCGGCGGTGATGACGCCGACACCCTGGGTGCGGTCGATGAAAATGGGCTGCCCGGTGAGGAGGGTGTCGTACTCGTCCAGGCGGGGCTCGACGGCGGCACAGATGTCCATCACGTCGAGCTGCCAGTCGTGCGGAAGGTCGGCAGCCACGCCACCGGTGCGGATGTAGTTGTGGTTCATCCGAAGGCCGGTGACCTTCTCGAAGAACGTGAGCACCTCTTCGCGCTCGCGCCATCCGTAGATCATCATGCCGACGGCACCGAGATCCATGCCGTTCGTGGCCATGAACAGCAGGTGGCTGGCCATCCGGTTCAGCTCGCACATGAGCATGCGTATCCACGTGGCCCGCTCGGGCAACTCGATCTCGAGCAGCTGCTCGGCGGCCATCGAGAATGCCAGCTCGTTGAAGAACGGACTCAGGTAGTCCATGCGGGTGACGTTGGTGCCGCCCTGGAGGAACGTAAGGCCCTCGGCCGTCTTCTCCATGCCGGTGTGCAGGTAGCCGATGACCGGCTTCGTGCGCAGCACCTGCTCGCCCTTCAGCTCCATCATCACCCGGAGCACGCCATGGGTGCTGGGGTGCTGCGGCCCCATGTTGATGATCATCGTCTCGTCATCGCCGAGCTCGATGTCGTAATCGTCGATATCGAGGAGGTCGGCACCGGTCACGCCACGCAGGACGGCACCGCCCTGCTCGCGCTGGAGCTCGGACGGCGACGTCGCCGTCCGGTCTTCCATCTCCTGGCCGTGATGCGGGATCTCGTCGGGAACGTTCATCGTGACCTCCTCATGCGCCTTGCGAACTGCCGTGCTTCACGGCGGCTGCAGCGGCAGTTGCTTTGAACTGCACCGGGATGCGACCGGTCGCGTAGTCCTTGCGCAGCGGATGGCCTTCCCAGTCGTCGGGGAGCAGGATGCGGCTGAGGTCGGGATGGCCGGTGAACTCGATGCCCATGAGGTCGTACGCCTCACGCTCCATGGCCTCGGTGCCGGCGTGCACCTCGTAGAGGCTGGCCAACGAGGCGTCGGCTTCGGGGACCTGGACCCGCACGCGAATTCGCGTCCTCAGCGAGTGCGAGAGCAAGTTGACGGCGATCTCGAAGCGCTCGGCCGCAACGCCATCGGGGAGAAGGCGGGTGTCGTTCGAGAGGTAGTCGACGGCGCACAGATCGACGCACATGTTGTAGCCGTCGGCCTGCAGCGCCTTGACGACCTTGACGTAGTCGGCACGGCTCGGATGCACGACCAGTTGGCCGCGGCTGTGGGTGACGGGGGCACCGTGAAGCACTTCGGGGGCGGGCGCCGCCGGGGCTTCGTCGACACCGGCACCAGTGGGAGTGGGCTCGGTCATGCTGACACCTTCGGCTGCGCCTCAGGGGTCCGCCCGACCGGGCGCGATGCTTCATTGTTCGCTCGCTGGCGCTCGCTCACGGTGCGACTACCGGGGAGTTCCGATGGCGATGGTGCGATCGGGCGCGTCGAGCTGCACGCCGGCACCAGCACCCGTCTCGTTGCGGCGCTGCGTGATCTCACCGGTCTTGATCTTCTCGTGGAGCGTCAGGATGGCGTGAATCAGGGTTTCGGGGCCAGGAGGGCACCCGGGTGCGTACACATCGACCGGGACGATCTGGTCGACTCCCTGCACGATGGCGTAGTTGTTGAACATGCCGCCCGACGAGGCGCATACGCCCATCGAGATGACCCACTTCGGTTCCATCATCTGGTCGTAGACCTGCCGCAGCACCGGTGCCATCTTCTGCGAGACGCGACCGGCCACGATCATGAGGTCGGCCTGGCGCGGGGACGCGCGGAAGACCTCCATGCCGAAGCGCGACAGGTCGAAGCGCGATGCGCCGGTGGCCATCATCTCGATGGCGCAGCACGCGAGCCCGAACGATGCTGGCCACACGCTGTTGCGCCGCGACCACTTCACGAGGCCCTCGATGGAGCCGGTGATGAAGTTGTGGTTGAGGTTTTCGAGACCCATGGCCTACGCCGCCTCGCCGGTCGAGGCGGCCGCAGCTGCCGGGATGCGCCGGATGGTGGAGGACGAAGTACGGATGTCGGCCACGCGGTCCTCGACGTCGTTCATACGCGCGATGGGACCCCAATCGAGTGCCCCATTGCTGATGAGGTACACAAAGGCGACGACCACCGCGATCGAGAACAGCACCATCTCGACAAGTCCGAACGTGCCCAATTGATTGAAGATCACGGCCCAGGGATAGAGGAAGATGATCTCGATATCGAAGATGATGAAGATCATCGCGACCAGGTAGAACCGCACGGGGAAACGGTCGGCCGGCTCCCGGTCGGGAACGATGCCGCATTCGTACGGGCCGATCTTTGCACTCGACTCCTGCCGCGTCGGGCCCAGCAGCGATGACGCGACGAACGACCCGAAGACGAACGCAGTGGCGATGCCGAGGAGCAGGACGATCGGAAGGTAGTCGGCCATCAGCTGACCACTATGCCCGTGCCGGCGTCAGTGACATGGCCGTCATGACCTTCTTGTCCCGCTTGTGCAGGCTCACTGCACAGACCGCGAAAAGGACGCCCGAGCTCAGGAACACGACGAACGGCGGCTGGCGAAGCGATCCGAGGTCGCGGTACTCGACGATCGACCACGTCGTCGACGGATCGACGATGGGATTGCCGGCGGTGTCCTTGGCCA
>JAYUDQ010000094.1:0-6766 GCA_043739745.1 Acidimicrobiia bacterium
GGTCAGGAGTCGAAGCTCTTCCAGTTGGTCGGGGGTCAGCAGGTGTGCTTCGTCGACGATGATCACGGGGCGGCGGTGGCGTTCGGTTTCTTCGTTGGCGAGCAGGGTGGCGGCTTGGGCCATGACCTCGGCTTTGTGGAATCGGGGTGTCGCGCCGAGAGCGGAGACGATCGTGACGTAGAGACCGCGGGTGCCGAACGCGGGGTTGGGGATGTAGATGATGTGGTGTCGGGTCGGGTCGAGTTGAGCAACGGCGGCCCGGACGGCGACGGTTTTGCCGGCGCCGACCTCACCGGTGATCACTCCGAGTCCGGATTCTTGGACGCAGTGCTGGATGCGGGCGACGGCTTCGGCGTGGGCGTCGCGGGTGAACAGTTGGTTGGCGGGGATGTTCTTGCCGAACGGGGTGCGGTCCAGCCCGAAATGGGTGACCCAGGGTTGACGGCTCACGACGCCGCCCGCCCGTCGCCGTCGATCCCGGCGGTCTTGTCGTCGGGGTTCTCATCGTCGTTGCCGTTGTTGGCGTCGTTGAAGAGCGGGATCTGGCGGTAGTGGATGGTGCCGATGGTTTCGTCTTCGTGTGCCGCTTGGACCATGCCGAGATAGTCGATCCCAGTCGCTTCGGGGGCCGGTCTTGTGGCTTGGGGAACGGCTTTGGCGGTGTGCCGTCCAATCGTGAATGGTGTCGCCACCCCAGCGGGTCGTTCGTTGAGGTAGACGTCGAGTCGGGTGAGGTCTTCGGGGTCGTAGCGGACCTCGACCCGCCGGCCAACCAGGGTCGGGTCGACTGCGTAGGTGTTGCCTTCGAGGCTGATCGTCGCGGTTCGGGTCACTTTGCGCACAGCTGACCAGCGGAACGCGTCGACCAGCCGGGCCGGTGCCGGGTGGGTTGGGGTGGCGGTGTGCCAGCGGTCGATCGGGCGTTGCCCGGTCTCGGCGTGGACACGGACGTTGGCGACTTGTTCGGCCCATGCTTCGAAGCGGTCGTTCAACTCGGCCAGGCTGTCGATGCCGTGATGCTCGGCTTCGGTCAGGAACCGTTCCCGGATGTAACGGTTCAATCGTTCCTGCTTGCCGCGTCCTTGCGGCGAGTAGGGCTTGGAATGCACGAGGCGGACACCCAAGATCGCGCATGTCCGTGACAACACAGCATTGTTGAAAGGGGCGCCGTTGTCGGCGTAGAGGACTTCGGGGACACCGCGACGAACAATCGCCTGACGCAACACGTCTTGGCCGGCGCGGGTGTTCTCGACCGGCATGAACCGGCCATGGATCAACAGTCGGGAGTGGTCATCGACGATCAAGAACAATCGGGCCCGCACCGATCCCGCCGTCTTTGGATAAGGCACGAACGGCCCGACCAGGACATCGGTGATCCACCGCTGGTTCGGATGCTCGGCTTCGTATCGGCCGAACACTTTTGGTTCCGCGGCGAGCGCCGCCCGATGCAAACCTCGGCGGCGGAGCTGAGCGCGAACAGTGCGTTCCGCGACCCGGACCCCGTGTCGGTGCCAGATGATGTCAGCGATCTGGGCTGCGGAACGGGCCGGGATCTCGATCCGTAGCGCGGCGACAACATCAGCGAGTTCGGGGTGGGCTCGCACACTCCCCGCGTCAGCACGGGCTTGGGGACGTAACCCGTCGAGCCCGCCGGCACGCCACGCCCGCACCCACCTGTCAATCGTCGCCCGCGAATAGCTGCGGTCGCTGCCATCGGGATGGACATGCGACCGGCCAGCGACCTGTTTCACGATCGCGCCCCGCTCCGCGCCGCTCAGCCGGGCCGGTAAAGCCTCGGCGATCACCGCGTATCGATGCAACGCGATCTGCTCGTTCAACTCGTTCGTCATGTTCGTTTCTCCGTTCAGGGCCCCGCAGCCGGGGATGGAGGTATGAAACGACGATTGCCGAACACACGCCACGGCGGATCCGTGTTGGTCGTGATCAACGCCCCGCCGCACACCACCGACACGAACCCCCACAACGACGGCGTCAACACCGGCTGACGCACCGCAGCAGCCGAATGCGCCCACCCCATCGCCGCGACCGCCCCCGCCGTCGGCGTTGACGGCCAACACGCCGGCGTGATCCCGCCGAGCTCGACAGTCAACGCAGCGAACCCCGACAACCACATCCCGGCCCGGCCAACGAACCGGCGGACCCACCCGCGCACCGTCGTGAACGGCACATCCACCGAACCAGCAACCCGCCCGATCGACAACCCGGCACTGACATCAGCGAGCGCCCCACCAATCACCTTGACCGTGTCCTGACGGCCGACCAGCAAGAAACTCGGGAGCAACGCATGCGACACCGCACACCCCGAGCATCGAGCCCGACAGATCCACACCCGATGAAACAGACCATCGACGCGCACCGAGCGGCGATACCCCGACCAGAACCCCATCGGCACCGAACAACCCGGACACGCCGCACGCGGCACAACAACACTGCGCCCGGCAGCCACATACGCATCGACAGAAACCGGGCAAGGCCATACGATGGCCATCAGGTGTACAAGCACCTCTCCGGACCCCTCCCGACACGCCAGCGATCAACTGAGCCGGGAGGGGTCCCTCGCGTTCAACAACGCGCCAACCCTCCCAGACCAGCCCGCGTCATCAATCAACGCCGCCGATCAACCCCCACCCATCACCAGATACTCAGGCCGCTAACACGGCTGAGACGAGAAGGTCTGCGATGAGCGCGTCGACGGCGGGCTTGATTGGCATCGGTTCGCTGACGGCACGTAGGGCATCGGCTCGCGGGTAGAGCGTGGTCGTCTCGCCGAGTTCGTCTGCTACAGCGACGGTGAGGGTGTTGATGATTGTGTCGCCGCCGAGTCCATGTGCCCGGATGTCATACACCCCGTACGGGACGGCTTTGGGCATCTCCGGGTCCTTCTGCTGTTGCGTATACCGCCTGCCCTTGGGCAGAACCTTCTTTGGTGACATGACTCTCTCCTTACTTCAAAGGTAGAGAACCTCCATCAAAGCCAGTGGGATTCACAATGCAACCCATTGCCTGACCCGCTGAGCGGGAGCGGCCGGATCAAACGTGATTGGGTGAAAGTGGAATTCGCCTGGCATGGCGAGCAGCGGTTGCGTTTAGCAAGCCGCTGCCCGCCTTCGGGTCCAAAGTGCTGGACTACTCGATGTCCTGGACCGCGAGCCGTTCGGCGGCTTGCGCGGCGACCTTGCCGACCCCGTATTGGACTATCCAACGGGCGAGTTCGGCAGCCGAAGAACGATCTTGTTCGTCGCCTGAAGCGCTGCCGTTCTCCAGTGCCGAGACAACCGACCAGACGACGATCTCAATGTCGCGTTGGTTGAAGCGTGAACGTCCGACCTGCACCGCACAGCCTCTATTGGAACTTACAGGCATTGTCAGCCAGGCTGCATTTGAATGGGGGTGTCGCCCCTGCTGGGCAGCTACAAGTAGTTCCTCTCCACGAGCCCGTGACCGAGGTTTGCAACTGCGACGTCACGTTGTTCATTGCACGGGCGAAGGTCTTGATCTGATCAGACCATGTAGTGCTCGTATTGATCCTGAACGTGCCGCACGCTGCGGTGCACACCATGCTCGCGCCGAAAGACGTCCAATACGCTCCGCTAGAAGTGCGGCGTGACGGGACGCGAAACGTCGTGTAGCCGAGGTCAATGTTCGTGTAAAGGGTTACGCTGCCGGCCGCGACGCAAGTTGAACCCTGACAGTCAAGGCCCGTGATGGTTATAGAGCCCTCGAAATGCGGATTCCCACTGAGCGAGGCAGGAGTCACATCAACTGCATCCGGCGAGCTTGCTTGCGGTGTCACTTGAAGTGCGGACCTCGTCCCTTGCGCAGTTGCGCAGGCCTGAAGATCTCGAACCGATGCTGCGAGACCCGGACTATCGGTCGCGAGCGTGTTGAGAGCAGCCTCAATCGTCTGGCCCGGGCCCACGACAAGTCCAAACACGCTGTGATTCGAACATGCCGCTCTTTCAACAGCTCGGGCTGAAGTGGATGTTGCCGTCATTGAAACGGATGCCGCCAACATTCCGCACACTGCTACGACTCTTCCAAGAGTCTTCATTCCATTTCCCCAATCAAATTCGTTCCCCGTCGTACTCTCTCACGTACGGAGGCTCATATGCGGCGCGCCTATCCTCGCGCCGTCGGCGAGCGAGTCGCCTAAATGTTCCAGCTTCCTGTGGTGGCGAGGATGACAACGAACGGTTTGGGCGTCGGCTTCGATGTCGCTGTTTTTCGCGACGCGTCGAAGCCCACGGGTCCGCCAGCGCGTTCCGGTGGCGGCGCGGCGGTGCACGAAGACGGCGAGACCGTGAGCGCCACGTCGAGCTGCCACGGCGACGCGTGCGGTGATGCGAACTGATCCAGACAGCGACACCGACCCGGCCGCGTCGACCATGTCTCCGAGCGCGGTCCGGTCAGGCTCCGTTCGATGGAGACGAGCCTGCGCGACCCAAGCCTTCGTGCAGCGCGTTCACCATTACCGCAGCAATGCAATGAATGCTCTCCGCCAGTGACGAAACCCAGGCGCTCGCCATCGATCTCCGTGGCGGGACCGTGTCGGCCCGCAAGCTCGCAGCAGCAGCCAGCCACAGCGAGGGATGGGTCCGTACCCGCCTCGCCCTGCTCTGTCTCCCCCGACAGCGCACTCGACGCGCTCCAGGCCGCCAGGACCAGCCTCGATGTCGCCACGGCGCTCACCGCCACTGTTTGACCATCCCGAACTGATCGACCAGCTCGTCGCCCAACGAGGCCTGTCGGTGTGGCATGTCGAGTCCGCGCGTTGCAAGTTGCTCGCTGACCTCGCTGTGTCCGAGGCCGGAGCCCGGATCGAGGCGTCCGGAATCGCCGCCGTTGGAGGACGAGTGGCGGGCCAACCAGACGGCGTGGAAGACCGTCGACGACCTCGGCCTCGACCCCGAAGCTCACCGTGGCGAGTCGTGTCACACCGTCGTCGTCAAGACCCGCTATGACGGAACCGTGGTCGAGATCCCGGCCGGCTCCGAGCCACGCCGCCATCGCGGGCTCAAGCCGGACAGCGAACTCGTCGTCACACCATCCGAACCCGTCCGAAGCAGACCAGACAGTGACGGTTGACCGTCGGGAGCGCCGCCACGCAACCCAGCGCCGATCGGAGTGGGTCAGCGAACGACTCCGCACAGGACGCCCTCCAGCGATGGCTGACGCCTTCCCGCTGGCGATAGCTACCTGGATCGACAGCGCCTCGTACGCGGCCACCCAGAAGGCTGTCGCGCTGCTCGGCATCGAGCAGCCGGACAGCGTCTACGTCAACTACGCGGCGCTGAAGTTCAGATGTGGGTCAAGGGCGAACTCGTCGTCAAGGGACCCAAGACCGCAAGCGGTGTCCGAACCATTCCGCTGCCGCCATGGCTGATCGCAGACATCTCAGCCGCCATGAACGTCCGAGCAGCGTCCGCCGGCATCGCGATCCTCGCGACAGATCGCCTGTTCACATCACCGACAGGCAAACCGATGCTCGACCACACGATCTGGCGGATCGTCAACCGAGCCCAGGAATCGGCTGGACTCCCACGCTTCCGCCCCTACGACCTTCGGCATTCGCACGCCTCTTTGTTTATCAACCTGGGGGCACACCCCAAAGCCATCAGCGAACGAATGGGCCACACCGAGATCGGTGTCACTATGAACGTCTACGGCCACATCTTCGACGGCGCACAAGGACAGCTCACCCAAGACCTCGACGACCTCCTCGAACGCAGCCGCGCCGAAGTCAGCGGCGAGCCCGAACCCAAGGAGAGCGACGGCACATGTTGAACCCGCCCGCTGACGTCGTCCACGGCTGCGCGGTCGCAGTGGACCGGCAACGTGCACATTTTTGTTTATCGTTCTGTGTATCTTTGCGTGCATCACGATGTTAACGTCGATAGCAAGCGATCGGACCCCAACTCCAGTCGGGCGTCATTCCCGGTCGCCCCACGGAGAGGACTATTCGATGACGAACGCACTCGCTAGCCGACTCGATTCCATCCAACAACACAGCGGCATCTCCGGCAGAGACATCGCCCAACTGCTCGCAACCACCCCCCAAACCGTTTCTCGCTGGAGAACAGGGCAGGCCGCGCCTCAGCCCCGTCTGCTCGACCGGCTGCTCACCTTGGAATGGCTCGTCTCCCAGCTCGCTGACTACTACTCGGCACAAGAAGCGAAGTTGTGGCTGTACAGCCCGCATCGCCTTCTTGGAGGTGCCCGACCGGCCGATCTCATCGTCGAGCAGAGAACCGACGAGGTGCTCAAGCTCATCGACCAGCTCGATTCAGCCGCCTACATCTGAGTCACGCCGCCCGATGCCCACGTATGACCCGGATCTCCTCGATGCTCTGGAGGGCTGCGCTGTCGAGCGGGTGGCAGGCACAGTCTGGCGCCAAGTTCTGGCCCCGTCCTCGGTGACCCGATCGAACCTTCGCGGCGGCCGATGGAACCCGTCCGGCGTCGAGACCGTGTACTGCTCGCTCGACCCGCTCACGGCCGCTTCGGAAATCGACAACCTCCTCGCCGCCCAGCCCGTACCGATCAAACGCCAACGGCTGACCTATCCCCTCACGGCACAGCTCTCGCATGTGGCCGACCTTCGGCCGCAACCTTGGGGTTCGGCGTTCCTTTACGAGTTCGACCTCGAAGACGCCGAGCAGTGCCAGATGATCGGTGCTGCCGCCAGCTGGCTCGAACTCGGTGCGCTCGTAGTCCCGAGCCTTCGCTCACCAGGAGACAACTTGGC
>JAYUDQ010000095.1:0-6766 GCA_043739745.1 Acidimicrobiia bacterium
GTCTTGGATGGGCACCCGAAGACCTGCTCGTCGGGGCGGTCAGTCAGTGTCACATGCTGACCTACCTGTTCCTCTGCTCCCGCGCCGGCATCGTGGTCGATTCCTATGTCGATCGTGCCGTCGGAACCCTCGACGTCGAAGGTGCCACTGGCGGCAGGTTCTCCGGCATCGCACTCCACCCCGATGTCGTGATCTCTGTCGGAGACACAGAAGCCGCCGAAGCACTCCACATCGCTGCCTCGAGTGCCTGTTACATCGGCAACACGCTGAACTGCCCGGTTCACGTCGAGGGCACGGTCACGATGGCCAGCTGACCCCTTCACAACCGCGTGGCTTGTCTCACAAGGCCAGCACAACCGACCAGATGCCACACTCGCACTCCGAGGACAGATGCCAACGGCTTCGGGGTGCAGCAGATGCTCGCAGCGGGTCGCGACTGCCGTGACATCGTCACGGCAGTTGTCGACGGTGACCAAGGCGCTCGATCAGGCCGGCTTCGTGCTTGTCGCGGCCGGGCTCACTTGGTGCCTGTCGGAGCTACACTCGATCACTGACTCGTTGTGAACCTGATTCACTGGAACAGTCCAATCACATCAAGCTCAATTTCCTCGATGAGCCGAATGAACCGGTCGAATCCGTATTTTCGAGCATTGCTTTTCCCATTCAAGCTGATACGGCGCCATTCGACGGAATTGGATTTGGAACAGAAGGCTTCAATCTGAAGCGCAAGGGTGACGGGCTGAGAGAAGTCAGCCTGAATGCCCGTTCCGCCCAATATCTCCGCGAGTCCCCGGACTCCGCTGTGGAATACTGGGGCGCCCTCCAGTTGAGCCTCGACCGCTAAGAGTGAGAACGCCTCCAGTTCGGTCGAGGGAATCAGGACGGCAAGGCTCTTTCTGAGAATGGCTCTGACACGCTCTCGACTTTGCCAGGGCAATACTTCAACATGGGCCAAGACACGTGTGCCAAGATCGCCGTCAGAGATCACAAGCGGTACCGCGTTGCACCGAACTCTATTTAGTACCGGCAGGGCGAGTTGCAGCCCTTTTTCAGGTGATGATCTGCCAGCAAATAGTACATATCGTCTCGCAGATCTCGTCGGCGACAATTCAAATTTGGAAGAACGGATACCCCACGGTACGATTTCAGATTTCGACGCAATTGACAGACCGGATAGCTCTGCGCAGAGTTCATACATTGCGAGCGTCGGAAACAGTATCCGATCCACACGATCTGCTATTTCGATCATTGATCGAGCCTCTTGTGGGTTTCTACTCGCCGCCAGCAGATCAGTTCCATGGCAAAAAGCGATCGTCGGGGTATCATCGAAGGCCATCAACAACGCTGGAGTCATTCCAAACGCGAGGTGCTGGACATGGACGATGTCGGGCGCGCGATTCACTTGTTGAGCCACCAGATCGGAAAGTGTGCGGATATATCCATCTCGATCGACAGAGTCAACTACCCGATACGGGTTGACCCATTTGACATTGCTTATTCGGCTTCTCGAACCGTGGTTCGCCGGTAGCGTAAACGTTGTTGTTCGGTGCCTGAGGGGCCCAGTTATGTAGATGTCCTCGAGAAGACGCATCGATCCACTCGGCGTCCCAAAAGGCAAATCAATACCGGTCACTACGGTGTTTGGCTGTGTCATTAAGAGCCACTCACCTTCCCGACTGAGGCCGCATATTAGTGGAGCTGAGATGTAATTTTTCCTTACTATAGCGTCTCGTTGCAGCGAATCCATCATCCGATGGCGGCCCGGAAGCCCTTGTTCGTGGGTGGCTGCCGAAGTGGTTGCGGGTTCCACATTTCCGGAATGATCCTGGCTCGGGCCGATCGCGTTCCACGATCCGCTGCGGCCAGGTGAAATAGAGCCCTCCGGCCAGGCTGGAATGACCTTTGGCCCTGAGTGGGAGCGTCAACCGTGCCGGACTCTTGAACGGATCCGATGTGATCATTCACCGACCAGGAGGGTTCACATGGCCCAGACCATGACGAGCAGGCGCGCAAACGACCGGGAGGGCACAGGGCTGCTCTGGATGTTCGTGGGGGCGGTGTCGTTCCTGGCGCTCGCACTCGCCGTCGCCGCCTTCTTCTTCCCGACCGGATCGGCGAGCGGGCCGGGCGCGGCGACCGTGAAGGCGGGTGGCCCGAAGCGTGTCTCGGTGACGCTGACTGAGTTCGCGATCAAGCCGTCGACGATCGACGTTGCGCCGGGAACGATGCTCACGCTGATCGTCACCAACTCGGGTGCGATGGCGCACGACCTGAAGATCAATGGCACCACCGGCACCAAGATGCTGCAACCGGGCCGCAGCGAGGTCGTCGAGGTCGGGGTGATCGATGCCGACGCGACTGCGTGGTGCACCGTCGCCGGCCATCGCGCAGCCGGCATGTCGATGCGCATCCATGTGACGGGCCAGACATCGACTGCCTCGGAGGCCGCCTCGACGACGATGGCAGGCAAGGGCGCGTCGGCCGGGTCCGCCTCGGCGGCAGACGCCGTGATCGACTTCAGCGCCACGCCGGGCAAGGGCTGGAAGGCATTCGACCCGACGCTCGCTCCCGCACCGGGTGGCACCGAGCACAAGATCACGTTCCACGCGACGGAGAAGGTCATCGAGGTCGCACCCGGGGTGCACCAGGAGATGTGGACGTTCAACGACCAGGTGCCGGGACCGGTCCTCCGGGGCCGTGTCGGTGACCTGTTCACCGTCACGCTGGTGAACGACGGCAAGATCGAGCATTCGATCGACTTCCACGCCTCGAAGGTGGCATGGAACGACGAGATGCGGTCACTCAAGCCGGGCGAGTCGCTCGTCTACCAGTTCCAGGCGAAGTTCGCCGGCATCTTCATGTACCACTGCGGCACCGCGCCGGCGCTGCACCACATCGGAAACGGCATGTACGGAGCGGTGATCATCGACCCACCCGTGCTGGCGCCGGTCGATCATGAGTACGTGCTCGTGCAGTCGGAGCTGTACCTCGGCCCGGAGGGCCAGCCCGGCGACCTGACCAAGATGCAGCAGGTGGCCTTCGACGGCATCATGTTCAACGGCTTCGTGAACCAGTACAAGTTCTCACCGATCCGCATCGAGCCGAACCAGCGGGTCCGGGTGTGGGTGCTGGACGCCGGTCCGTCCGAGAACTCGTCGTTCCATATTGTCGGCACGATCTTCGACACGGTCTTCAAGGAGGGCAGCTATCTGCTTCAGCCCGACGCCCGCAACGGTGGTTCGCAGGCCCTCGATCTGCAGCCGGCGCAGGGAGGCTTCGTCGAGTTCAGCATGGACGAGGCCGGGCTGTACCCGATCGTCACGCACAAATTCAGCAACGTCGGCAAGGGGGCGCTCGGGCTCTTCCAGGCCGGCGATGTCAAGACCGCCGTCCCGGCCGGTCACTGAGCGCTCGAAGGGACTCAAGGGGCCGACAAGCAGCCCGCACGTCGTTCGTCGCAGTGGCAGGGAGCGTGGGCCCCGGGCCCCGCCCCTGCACGCGTCACACCGCGGCGTCGACCCCGTACAGCGCGTCGATGCGATCGGCGAAGTGCTCGATCACCTTGGTGCGGACGATCTTCAGCGTCGGTGTGAGCTCACCTGCGTCGATGGTCAGCTCACGGGGAAGCACCGACCAACGTTTCACCTGCTCGGCGCTGGACAGGTCGCGGTTCACCCGCTCGACGGCTCCGGCGATCGCTGTAAGCACGTCGGGGTCCGCGGCCAGCGTCTCGATAGCGAGCGGCTTGCCGCGTTGCGCCGCCCAGTCGGCGAGCGCGTCGGCATCGACGGTCATGAGCGCCACGAGGTACGGGCGACTCTCGCCGATGACGACCGCTTGCGACACGAACCGATCGGCGCGCAGACGGCTCTCGATCTCCTGGGGCGCGATCTTCTTGCCCTGGGCGGTGGCGATCAGGTCCTTCTTGCGGCCCGTGATGTGCAATTCGCCCTGCGCGTCGAACTCCCCGATGTCCCCGGTGTGGAGCCAGCCGTCCGTGTCGATGAGCTCCGCTGACTCGACCGGATTGTCGAGGTAGCCGGCGCACACGTTCGGGCCGCGCACGAGGATCTCACCGTCGCCGGCGATGCGCACCTCCTCGCCCGGCAGGGGCGCGCCGACGGTGCCGACGCGGACATGTCCCGGTCGGCTCATCGACGTAGGACCGCACACCTCGGTCTGGCCGTAGACCTGCCCGACCCGGATGCCGACCCCGTGCAGCCAGCGAACGAGCGCGTCGTCGATCGGC
Organism: Acidimicrobiia bacterium; assembly: GCA_043739745.1. Lineage (GTDB taxonomy): Bacteria > Actinomycetota > Acidimicrobiia > Acidimicrobiales > JANYDT01 > JAYUDQ01. Next base: position 4,250 of record JAYUDQ010000095.1, read on the forward strand.
GCCGCGCCGGACAGCAGCAGCCGGGCATGGTCCAGACCGAGCCGTCTACGGATCAGGTGCCCCACCGTCCGGTCGAGCACGGCCAGTTGGACGCGATCGCTGGCGGCCGCGGACTGCCCGGCCACTTCGCGCGCCTGGATGCGGGCCACGACGCGTCGCTGCTGACCGATCAGCCCGCGGACGGGTTTCGGCAGCGAGCGGAACCGGACCCCGAGCGCATCGCGCATCTTCTCCCACACGCGCGGCACGGCGAAGAACACCGTGGGCCGGCAGTCCAGCAGGTCCTCGGCAACGGTGGAGAGGCTGCGAGCGAACCATGTCTCGCCTCCCGACTCGATCTGGCCCATGTGGGACACGATTCGTTCGGCGATATGGCTGAGGGGCAGGAACGAAAGGAACCGGTCGGTCGGCCCGATCGGCAGCACTGCGGTGATCATGGCGACAGTGGCGGTGAGGTTCGCATGGGTGAGCTTGGCCCCGCGGGGCGGGCCGGTGGTCCCGCTGGTGTACACGATTGTGGCGATGTCCTCGGGGCGCACCGCCCGACGACGGGCGCCGACGTGATCGGGCGAATCGAACAACGCCGCGGCTCCGCGCTCGCGGAGATCGTCGTAGGCGATCCGTGTGGCCCGGCCGACGGGTACTGCGAACGAGACGGCCTCGGACGGCGCGGACGGTTGCAGCTCGACGATCCACTCCAGATCGGGAAGCTCGTGCAGGTGCCCGGCCACCCGAGCGAGCTGCGCCGCGCTCTCCACGAAGCACAACCGCGAGCGGGAGTGCCCGAGCAGGTAGGCGATCTGTGCCGGCGCAGCGGTCGGGTAGAGCGGAACGGTGACGGCGCCAATGGTCATCGTCGCGAGATCGGCCACGTGCCACTCGGGCCGGTTCGAGGAGAGGATCGAGATGCGATCGCCCGGCTGGATGCCGAGCCCGGCAAGCGCACTTGCGAGCGAGTCGACCATGTGGCCGTACTGCGCCCAGTCGATCGACCGCCATCCTGTCGCACCGTGCACGCGCAGTGCGGTCCGAGCTCCGTTGTCGCGGACGTGGTCGACGAAGGTGTCGAGAATCGTATGTACGCGTGTCATTTTGGCCTCCTTGACGCGGACCTGGTTCGTCGGCGCCTTCCGCCGACGCACGGCACTCAGCCGATGTGGAGGTGGTTGTGCACCCGAGAGACGCCAGGAGCGGACCAGGCCGCCCGTTCGGCCGCATCGCGCTCGGCCCAGGAGTTCACCCGGCCGCGGAGGCTGACCTCGTGCTCGTTCGTGGTGACGGTGATCCGGTCGGCTTCGATCGTGGCATCGCGCACGAGCGCGGCCTGAATTCGCTCGTGGACATCCGGCACGGCAGGGATGGCGGTGAGCGCGAGGCGGTTGCGTACCCATCGCAGGCCCTTGATCCCCTCGACGGCCCGTTCGGCTGCGCGGCGCTCGTAATCCCAGGTGACCGAACCTTCGAGGGTGAGGACGTGGTCGCGTACCGTGGCGGTGATGGCCCCCTCGGGGACGTCCGAGTCCCACGCCAGTGCGTGCTCGGCAGCCTTTGCGATCGCGCTGTCACCGATCCCGGTGACACCGCGTATCTCCACCTCGAGGTCGTCGGCAATGACGCGCACGCCTCGGACGCGCTTGACGGCGTTGGCGGCGGAGCGCTTCTCGGGCCAGCTATCGACCACGCCCGACAGGGTGACAGCGCCACCGCTGACTGCGACGCCGATGTGCGCGGCGTTTACGGAGTTGTCCCAGTCCAGCTCAGCGAGGATGTCCTTCTGAAGCTGGTGGTCATCGACACGTGCCCCGGCTTCGGCGGTCTCATTCGGGTCGGGCTGGATCTTGGTGGCTGTCATGTGCACATACCTTTCGTCAGATGGTCCGGACCGGCCCGGAGCTCCGAATCGGGCCTGGGCCTGTACTTCAGCATCCGCCTTCCACCGTCCGGCGACCAGGGGCGAAGGTCCTGGCCCGTTGGTGCCCAACGCCCATGGAAGACTTTTTCTGGGTCAACGATCGGAAGTGCACCGTCGATCCAGGGTCGTTGGTCCTCTCGGTTCCGCGCCGTTCGGCACTACGTTGGCGCACGCGCAGGGCGCATGCTGGCGTTGGTCACGGTGCTCCCGCTTGCGGCAGCCAGGATCGCACACCCCTGATCAGGCCCATCCGAATCGACGCACACCGAAGGAACAACCATGGAAGTCCTGCTTGATGCAGAAGAAACCGAAGCGCTCCTCGACGTCCTGCGCACCTACGGCGAGGACCTCCGCATGGAGATCGTCGACACCGACAACGCCAGTTACAAGCGCCCGCTGAAGCACCGCCGGGAGCTCCTCGAGGCGATCACCGCCAAGCTGCACACGGCCACGGCGCCGGTGACATCGAAGGATGCCGACGCAGCCTCAGCGGCCAGCCCCGAACGCACGGCCGTGTCGCTGCGGATCATCGCCATCTGGTGAGGGACGGCCGGAGCGTCAGCGGTCCTGCGCGGCGAGCGCACCGGTCATGTACGACCCGAGTT
>JAYUDQ010000096.1:0-15858 GCA_043739745.1 Acidimicrobiia bacterium
GGCGTCATCGTCTACTGAATCTGTGGCTGAATGACTCAGGCAACGGGTCGGCGGTAACCGACGATGTTGGAGCACTACCGGGTGCTCGACCTCACCGACGACCGCGGTCATCTGGCGTCGCAGATCCTCGCCGGGCTCGGGGCCGATGTGATCCTCGTCGAACCACCCGGGGGCTCATCGGCCCGTGGCGTTGCGCCCTTCACCTCGGATGACCGCGGCATCGAAGGATCGCTCACGTTCTGGGGCTACAGCCGCGGCAAGCGCAGCATTGCTGTCGATGTCACCACTCCCTCGGGTCGGGCTCTGCTCGGGGACCTGGTCCGGCGAAGCGATGTGTTGTTCGAGTCGGGCGCGGTGCCCATCGATCTCGCCGAACTGCGACGGGAGAATCCCTCCCTCGTCACGGTCTCCATCAGTGCCTTCGGAACGACCGGGCCGAAGGCGGCGTGGCCGGCGTGCGATCTCACAGTCCTCGCCGCGAGCGGTCAGCTCGTGCTCACCGGCGACGCCGACCGTCCACCGGTTCGCTCAACCGTGCCGCAGGCATTTCTTCACGCGTCCGGTGATGCCGCAGGCGGTGCACTGCTCGCACTGCAGGAGCGGACGCGTAGCGGTCGGGGGCAGCACGTTGACATATCGGCGCAGCGCTCGGCCTCTTTCGCGACCCAGAGCCACCTCCTGGCCGACGCGTTCGGCGCACCCTCCGTGGGCCGCGCGAGCGGCGGACAACGCGTCGGCGACGTCCATATCCGCTACGTCTGGCCATGTAAGGACGGCTTCGTCGTCGTGACCCTGCTGTTCGGGCCGTCGTTCGGCCCCTACACCGCCCGTCTCATGGCGTGGATGCACGAGGGGGGATACGTCGACGAGGGCACGCTCGGCGAGGACTGGGTGGGGTATGCGTCACGTCTCTATGTCGATGCCGAAACCGCGCGGGGCTTCGAACGCATCAAAGATGCGGTCGGCGCCTTCTGCCTGGACCACACGCAGCAAGAGCTCTTCGACGGTGCCATCGATCGACGGCTTCTCCTGGCACCGATCGCCACGACCGAGGACGTCGCCGCGAGCCCGCAGTTCGCGGCTCGACGGTATTGGGAGTTCGTGGAGGATCCTGCGCTCGCCGCCTTGCCCGTGCGTGCTCCGGGTGCGTTTGTCCATGCCGCGAGTGCGCCGTGCCGCCCTCTTGGGCGTGCGCCTCGCCTGGACGAGCATCATGACGAGATCCTCGCCGAGCTGCGGGCGTGCCACGTCGAAATTGCACCCTCTCCGGCGGCGGCCACACCGCGCCGTTCCCCGCTCGATGGGCTCCGGGTGATCGACCTCACCTGGGCACTCTCCGGGCCGGCGACGGCGCGGAGCCTGAGCGATTTCGGTGCAACGGTCGTCCACATCGAGTCGTCGCACCGGATCGACGCAGCGCGGACCGTCCAACCATTCCTCAACGACGACGGCGCCCCGGAAACCGCTGCGGTGTACCTCAATATGAACGCCGGGAAGCTCGGCCTATCTCTCAATCTCGGCACCACCGAAGGGCGAGCCGTTCTCGATGATCTGGTCGCCTGGGCCGACGTGCTCATCGAGTCGTTTTCTCCGAGAGGCCGTGCATCGCTCGGGCTCGACTACGACCGTCTGCGCGCGCTCAACCCTCGTCTGATCATGCTGTCAAGCTGCCTGTTCGGCCAGGACGGACCACTGCAGAGCTACGCCGGCTTCGGCATCACCGGCGCGGCGCTATCGGGCTTCTACGAACTGACTGGCTGGCCGGACCGCGCACCGGCCGGCCCTTACGGCGCGTACACCGACTACGTGTCACCCCGCTTCGCACTCTGTGCGCTGCTCGCGGCCGTGGAGCACCGCACCCGAACCGGCGAAGGCCAATACCTCGACTTCGCGCAGGCGGAAGCAGCTGTGCACTTCCTTACCCCGGCGCTGCTCGACTACACCGTGAACGGCAACGTCCTCAGCCGGCACGGGAACGACGATGATGTGATGGCGCCTCACGGGGTGTACCCCTGCATGGGCGATGATCGGTGGGTCGCCATCGCATGCCGAGACGATTCGGAGTGGGAGAACCTCTGCGCACTTCTCGGCCGCTCAGACCTCGCCGGGATGACGAGTGACGATCGCCGAAATGACCGTGGGGGCCTCGATGCCGTGGTCTCCGGATGGACGTGTACGCGTTCGCCAGCCGATGCGGAGATGATCCTGATAGCGCACAACATTGCCGCGCATTCGGTGCAGCATTCATCGGAGTGTGCCCTCGATCCCCAATTGCGCTTCCAGCGGCACTTCGTCGAGCTCCCTCACGAATTGATGGCCACGGCGACCGTGGAGAGCACTCGCATGATGCTCAGCGATACACCCTCGGCCCTGCACCTCGCGGCACCAATTTTGGGTCAGAACACCATCGAAATCCTCGGGCAATTGCTGGGGTACGACGAAGAACGGATCGGTGCGCTGTTCGCCGCCGGAGCGCTCGACTGAGCAGAGACGAGAAGGTCAGACGATCTCGCTGACCTGCTGCACCGGTGTGGCGTTCGTGTAGTTGACGATGTCAGCCATGATCGTCGGGAGATCGGGCGACGCTCCGACGGCACCGAGGTCGTCCATCGAGTCGAAGTAGAAGTGCACGCCGGCGACATACGGGCCGTTCATGCCCTTGTCGATCTCGGCCCTGCACTTGAATGCGGCGGTGCACATCGGGATGTGAGTGTCGCGGTAGTAATCGTGGTCGAAGGTGATGCCGTCGCCGGCCGGATAGAGGACGCTCATGCGGATCATGACTGCAATGTAGCGGTGCCGACCCCGACTGGCCCTGCGCACGCACGGCCAGCGCCGCAAGCGTGTTCACGGAACATCGCAAGGTCGCCCATGATCTGCGTATGGCATCGCATCATTTCGACCTCGTCGTCCTCGGCACGGGTTCCGGCAACACGATCATCAACGAATCCTTCGACGGGTGGTCGATCGCCATCGTGGAAGAGGGCGTGTTCGGTGGGACGTGCCTGAACCGCGGCTGCATCCCGACCAAGATCCTCGTCCACACGGCGGGAGTGGCGCAGAGCCTGCGTCACGCCCATGAGCTCGGCGTCGAGGCCCACATCGACCGCATCCGCTGGCGCGACATCCGCGATCGGGTTTTCGATCGGATCGATCCGATCGCGGCAGGCGGAGAGGACTACAGGACGAACCGCAGCCCGAACGTCACCGTGTTCAAGGGCCGAGGAAAGTTCGTCGGCGTCCGCGAAATCACCATCGGTGACGTCGTGATCACCGGCGACCAGGTGGTGATCGCGGCTGGGGGACGTCCGATGATTCCGGAGATCCCGGGTCTCGACGAGGTCCGGTTCCACACTTCCGACGACATCATGCGCATCGACGACGTGCCCGAGCATCTGATCGTGCTCGGCGGTGGGTTCATCGCCAACGAGCTCGCCCACGTGTTCGGTGCCTTCGGGGCTCGCATCACCATCGTGAACCGCGGTGATCGCCTGATGCGGGCCGAGGACCGGGAGATCTCGGAGCGTTTCACGACCGTGGTGCAGGGACGCATCGGCTTCGACGTGCGCCTCGGCGTGACAGTCGACCGCGTGTCCAAGGCCGGCACGGACATCACTGTTGTGCTCAGCGACGGTTCCGTCATCGTCGGTGACGTGTTGCTGGTGGCCACCGGGAGGATCCCGAACACGGACACGCTCGACGTGGACAAGACGGGCGTCGATGTCCACGCCGATGGGCGCATCGCTGTTGATGAGCACCAGGCCACCAACGTGCCGGGGATATGGGCGCTGGGCGACATCTCGTCACCGCATCTCCTGAAGCATGTGGCCAATCACGAGGCTCGGGTGGTGCAGCACAACCTCCTGCACCCGCACGAGCCCATCTCCACCGATCACCGATTCGTGCCCCATGCGGTGTTCACGGACCCGCAGATCGCCAGCGTTGGCATGCACGAGGACGCCGCCCGCGCCGCCGGCTTTGACGTGATGGTCAAGGTCCAGAACTACGGCGACGTGGCCTACGGCTGGGCCATGGAGGACACGACCAGCGTCTGCAAGCTTGTCGCCGACCGTGCATCGCGGCTGCTCCTCGGTGCCCACATCCTCGGCCCGCACAGCGCCGTGCTGATCCAGCAGCTCATCCAGGGAATGACGTTCGGTCAGACCATCGACGAGATGGCCCGTGGGCAGTACTACATCCATCCGGCGCTGCCCGAGGTCATCGAGAACGCGCTATTGGGGCTGGTCTGATCGGAGCATTCCTCCGAGCCCGCGACCGACGAATCGCTGGCCGACAGGCCACAGGGGAATGCTAGGGTTCGTCCCGCTCCACGGACCCGTGGTGCAGCCAGGAGTGCACGCCGGCCTGTCAAGCCGGAGGTCGCGGGTTCAAATCCCGTCGGGTCCGCCAGTCACACCGTCAGCACGCTTGGCGGGTGGCACCCATGGTCGGGTAGCTCAGTTGGTAGAGCGCGCGCCTGAAAAGCGCGAGGTCCCCGGATCGACACCGGGCCCGACCACCGTCAGCAGTCCCCAACTTTGGCGTCCAAAGCCGCTCAGAGCGGCATTTGACCACGAGGTTCGTCACTGACCACGAGGCTCGTCACTGACCACGAAGTTCGTCACTGACCACGGAAGCGAGCAGCGCTTCGTAGCGGTCCAGCACGTCGTCCCAGCGAAGCGCTTCCTCCACGTACCGCTGCCCCCGCGCACCGAGGACGGCCCGCAAAGGGGGGCTCGACACGAGCGCCGTGATCTGCTCATGCAGTTCCGCGAGGTCGTGCCACGCAAGCCCTCCTCCGCTGCGGCGACACTGTCCGGCCGAGACGTCGCAGGCGGCATTCACCAGCGTCGGAGTGCCCTGCGCCCACGCCTCGGTGAGCACGATGGCAAAACTTTCGAAGACCGAGGGATGCACGAGTGCGATCGACGCGGCCATCGCCGCAGCCAGTTGCGCCCTCGAGAGCGGCCCGGTGACGTGGACCTGGGCCGATGAACGAAGCTCGTGCACGATCTCGCCGGCGACGACGAGTACCGGCAGGTCGACTCCCCGTCGGTGGGCCTCCTCCCACGCAGCGGCCAGAGCATGCACGCCCTTGTCACGATCGACCCTTCCGGCACACAGCACGAACGGATCGGCGTCTGCGAGCCCGAGCCGACCTCGCACCGCCCCGCGCACAGCCATCGACGCCGGTCCGACCCTGTCTACCCCGAGACCGATGACCGCGCCCGGACGCCGAGAGGGACGTATGCGTCCTTCGACCAGCAGCCGTTCCTCAGGTGTCAGGAACGCGAACGCATCGGCGCCGAGGACCGCAGCGTCGAACACCGGAAGGCTGAGGTTCGGCTCGTCGTGCGCAAGGGGATGCAGCACGACCGGATGACGACCCGCCACTGCATTGATCGTCGCCGACGCATGCCAGTACCCTAACGTATGTACACAGATGATATCGAATCGATCGATGTTGCTGTCGACCCAAGCGTCGAGGTCTCGCATCACCGGCCCCAGCATCTGGAGCCATTCACATTGGACCAGCATCGGCACATGCCGGCCTTCGAGAGCCGCGCCGATCACCCGCTGGTTCAAGGGTTCGAACGTGGCACGATCCATGCGGGTCTCCACCGACAGGCGGTGCACCGCGATGCCCTCCTCGACCAAGGTTCCGGCGACCGAGCCGACCTGCCAGTCGCCGTACGTGACGGCGTTGCTGGTGAGCACCTCGACGGTATGTCCCCGCCTCACGAGCCGTTCCGAAAGTTCGGCGCAGCTCCGTTCGGCTCCGCCGATGAAGCTTCGGCCGTAGCGCTGGATCACCATGAGGACGCGCATCACCACCAGCCGATCGATGTCAGGACCGCGGCAAGCCGACCAGCGCTGGCCGCCGGGGCCAATTCGGCGGCCCGGACACGGCCGGCCTCACGCAGGCGATGCCGGAGCGCAACATCGCTCAGAACGGCGTGCACAGCCTCGGCCATGACGGTCAGGTCGGCATCAGCCGCGAGGAGCAACCCGGCACCGCCGAGCGTCTCTGCGGTCGCTCCCCCGGCACGGGCAACCACGGGCGTGCCCGCCGCCATTGCTTCCACCAGCGCAGCCCCGAAGAAGGTCGAGTTCGCGCAATGGAGGAGAACGCCCGCCGCGGCGATCTCCCGCACGTAGTCGTCGTGGCCGAGATGCCCGGCCCAAGGGCTGCCAAGGCGAAGTTGGTCGCAGAGCACCGTGACCGCGCCTCTCGTCGGCACGTCCAACACGTTTCCGACGGCCCGGAGACGAGCCCGTGGTTCGAAGTAGGAGCGCACAAGGTGGTCGACCAACACCGCATCCGCAAGCCGGTCCGAAGCGCGGAACGGACCGACTGTGACGATCCCGAAGTTGTCGGAAGCTGACGGTGAAGCATCGATGAACCCATCGAGAGGCAGGAACGGCGCAATGATCTCGACATTCCGAGCGCCACGTTCGGCTGCGCGCTCTGCCGTCCAGGACGAGTTGGCGAGCACGAGCTCGCAATCGCCGAACGAGACGCTGGACGACAAGGCTGCATCCAGCCCGTGCAGTCGGGCGATAGCCGGAGCTGCCAGCGACTCGATGGGGGCCGACGGTCTGATGCGCTCGTCGACATGCACGATCACGAGCGCGGACGAGGGCGGATCGCCGGGAGTGACGAGCGCGGCCAGACCCGGATGGACCGGTCCACAGCAGTGCAGCGTCGTCGGGCCGCGAGCGCCGAGCTGCGCGCCGATCGCCAGCGCGTCGTTGCTGAGCGCATCACCCGGCAGGAGCCACGGCACAATCTGCGCGACGGTCACAGATGCCCTATGCGCGCGTAGCAATAAGTGCGTAGTCCTGTGGACCGTAGAGAACGTCGTTGAGGCGGGTGATGATCTGTGGATCGGCGCCCGGGAACGCGTCGCGCCATATCTGCTCATCCGTCGGCGCCCAACCCGTGAACACGATCTCCGTGTCCATGAACCCTGCCTGTTCGGCGAGGAACTGGAGGTAGAGCGGATGCACCGGTCGGGTGTGGGTCGGGTCGAGGTACAGGGCATGTCCGTAGACGTAGAGCGAGAGCGGGTTCACCGTCTCGATCACCAGCCGACCCCCGACGGCGACGGCCCCCGCGGCCGCGGCCATCACGTCGAGCTGGCCTTGCGGCGAGAAGTGTTCGATCACTTGGATCATGGCCAGCCCGCCGAGCGACCCGGGCGGAAGCGACTGAAGGTGGGCGACACCATCCGCAACAGAAGCGTGCAGGCCACGGTCGACGCAACTGCGCACACAGCCGTCGTCCGAGTCGACGCCATAGGCTCCGATACCCCTCCCCGCCAGCGCCTCAAGCAGTTCGCCCCGTCCACATCCGAGGTCGAACACCGGACCGGGAGCTCCATCGAAACGCTCAGCCAGTGGCGCCATACGTTCGAGGAGTGCATTGCGCGCACCTCGGAAGCGGGCTTCGAACGCTTCCGCCGAGTACCAGGGACGGAACCCCCGATCGCGCTCCGCGACCTCGAGACGTTCGATGCGCGTCATCAACGCTCTTGCGTCGAAAAGCTCGAACTCGAGCTCCGCCATGCGCATGGCAAGGAGTCGGACAACATCGGCGACTGCTCCCGCATCGATCCCGGCGAGTGCACCTGCGACCTCGTCGTCGAGGGGTCCGGGCCGAGCACGGGCAGCTCGCACCGTGCGCTTGATGAGCGCGGCCGCCTCGCCACCGAGATCCGCCGGGTACTGCCCAGAGGCGCGACGCTGCTCGGCCCGCGACCTGAGTACCCGCTCGATCTCGTCCGTGGTGAGGTCAGCCAGCGAAGCCGGTCCCGATGCGACGGCAGGCTCGTTCTGAGCGGAAGTACCCACGGGTCGGGCAGAGTACCGCCCCCACTCACGGCTATCCGTCCGACGGTGGTGCCGCGTCCTGCGACATGGCTTGCGACTTGGCTTGCGACTTGGTCGGCGACGGGGGCGACACCAGCCGCAACCGCTGCTGCGTACGGGCCACCCGCCACCCGTCGAGGAGATCGTTCGACGCGGCTGTGCCGTCAGCGACCTGGAGCACCCGCTGGACCACCGCCCGACTGACTGGATGGCCATCACCGACACCGCCGGCCACCAGCCAGCGGCGGATCGCTCGGCGGGCGAGCGGCAGCGGTGCAGCTCGCAGCGCCCGGGCGTCGTGCGGATCGACGGTCTCGGCCAGTACGTCGAGTAGGGCGGCGTCGTCGGCGAACAGACCCGCCTGGCGCGCCAAAATGGCGCCGACGTCGCGCTTCGCAACGTCGTCGAGCAACGGCAGCACCTCCTCGCGAACGCGGACCCGCCGGAATTGCCGATCACGATTCATCGGATCAGACAGCACCCCGACGCCGGCAGCGGCGCAGAGAGCGACCGTCTCCGAGCGTCGCAAGGCGAGAATCGGTCGCTGCACCCCGCCGGGAACCGGACGCGCCATCGCCGCCAGCCCGTCGATCCCCGCACCGCGGATGAGGTTCAATACCATCGTCTCGGCCAGGTCGTCGGCAGTGTGGCCGGTACACACATCGTTCGGAAGTTCGCGATAGCGGGCAACGCGGGCCCGGGCCTCGAGGTTCGAGCCGTGGCCGATCTCGACCGTCCGGGCCTCGAACGCGGCGCCGACTGAAGCCGCGATCGAGGCCACCATCGACGCTTCTGCGCCTGAGCCCACGCGGAGCCCGTGATCGACGTGGACGGCCGTGACCACTCGCCCCGCCGCAACCGCAAGCAACAGGAGAGCGACAGAGTCGGCACCTCCCGACACGGCGCACACGACCTCGCCTTCGGGGAACCGGCACCGGGGCAGCAGCGGCGCCGACAACATGCGGAGGTCGGCGGACACGATCGCCATCAACGAGCGCGAACTCGGCACGCTCGGCGAGCCCACCGAGCCCGCACAGCGTCAGCGAACGACGTGCAACGCATCCATGCGACTGATCCATGCAGCCGGATCGCGGATCTCCCCGAGCGTCGGGAGCCGGTCGGCACCTTCCCAGACCGCGTCGAGGAACGCCGAGCTGCGCTGGAGCTCGACGTGGGCGATGAACTTCTCACCCTGCTCGTACTGACGCATCTTGGCCTCGAGCCCCAGCAGCTCACGGACCGCCTTGTTGAAGCCCTTCGATTCCTGCCGACGTTGGTTGAGCACCCGCGAGAAGCGTCCGGCGCTCGGCACCCGCTCACCTCCGGCACGGTCCATGGTGACGTCGCCGTGCCCTTCGAGCAGGCTCATCAACCCGCCGACAGAATCGAGTGCGACGCGCTGCTCGGGGTTGGCAAGGAGCGCGACGATGCCACCGTCTTCGAGCGGATTGCGACCGGCCCGCACCTCGGAGGTGGCCCGCTTGATCGCTTCGAGGAACCGCTTCGGGTCGGGATCGGCGGCGGCCAGCGTCGTCTCGACCAGGGCCAGATAATGCTCCCGCATCCACGGCACGCCGGTGAACTGGGCCCGGTGGGTGACCTCATGGAGGGCCAACCAGAGGCGGAACTCGCGGGGTGGGAAGGCAAAGCGCTTCTCGAGGGCCAACACGTTGGCACCGACGTAGTACACGATGTCCTGGTCTTCAGGACGCTCATCGGGTGAGATCAGCAAGTCGTACTGCCCGAGTACCCGCTTCGACATCCACCCCAGCAGCGCCCCGACCTCAGCACCGGCGAACGCCCGCGCGGCAGGGGCAAGTGGGCCGGTCAACTTCTGGCCGAAGCGCTCCGTCATCGGGCGGAAGAGGCGCTGGAACGACGCGACGTTGGCCGCGACCCAGTCTTGGCGAGTGGCGACGCGGGCCCGGGCCGGTCCGGCCAGCGACCGTAGGCCCGTCGCCTGCGCCACGAGCTCTTCTGCCTCTGCCGTCAACTCGTCGAAGTCGGGCTGGAGCGAATGCGCGTGGTACGAGGTCGCGAACTCGTCGCTCCCCGCGAGCTTTCCCGCCACCCGCACGGCCATCGACCAGTCGACCGGATCCTCGAAGGCCAAGTTCTTCCGCGCATCGCTGCTGACTTCGCCGGTGACGTCGTTTTGCGAAGCGACCGCGTCCATGCGCTTCTGGACCCCGGTCATGTGTGCACCCGCCTCAGCGGCGATGGCCCTTGTGGGAGAGGACCTTCACGTAGTAGCCGACGAGCGTGGCGATGGTGCCGCCGACGGCCAACAGTACGAGAAGCCATGCAAACCAGTGGTACCAGACAGCTGCGGCAAGAACCATGGGGCATGACAGTACAGCGCCGTCACTCGTAGGCGCGAGTGGGGCTGACGGGAAATCAGGCGATCTTCTTGCCGCGGGTTCGCGGGACAACCATCGGCTCGTGGGAAGAGCAGTACTTCCCGTTGTTGTAGATCGAAAGGCGAGTTAGGCATCCCGGTTCCTTGCAGACACGCCCGGCGGTGAATCGCCGGGAGGGTCGGTCGGTGCCCGAGAGCGGCTTAGCGCCGACAGCATGCTCTGACATGTCGGTACCAACCAACTGCTCAACAATCGCATTCCCCGTGTGGCAAATGTCGCTTGACTTAGCCCTCGTCCGGGCAGATCGCCCGGCGGATGCGCTCGGCCAGTTCGGCCGGTACGCGAGTGTGAACCCGCTTCGCCACGACGATCCGCAGCTCCATCTCGAAGTCGAAGGCGCTGAAGCACGACGGACACGTGTCGAGGTGGGACTGGATCGTGGTCCGCCGCTGGTCGGTCAGTTCGCCATCGAGGAACGTGTACAGCCTTGCCAGCATGGCGTTGCAGTCGCCCCGGCCGTTGAGATCGATCTCGCCGAAGGGATCGTCATGGATGCTCTCGATCATTCCAGTCAACCCTATGCGTGCGGCTCGGCGACGAGCTGGTGGTGTGCGTCCTGGTCCGCGTCCGGCTCGGCAAGGAGTCGGTGCTGGATGCCGAACTCGAACAACGACTTCTGCAGCGCCTTTCTTCCCCGATGCAGCCTGCTCATGACCGTTCCGATGGGAATGTCGAGGATCTCGGCGATCTCCTTGTAGTGAAAACCTTCGACATCGGCCAATAGCACGGGCATACGGAACGCCTCGGGGAGCGCGTCGACGGCGTCTTGCACCTCACCCTCGGTGAAGTGCTCAAGGGCCACGTCTTCGGTTGTACGGCCTGCAGCAGCCGCTTCCAGACCACCGAGGCGTCGGTACAGGTAGAGGTCCTCGACCTCGTCGAGCTCCTGCTGATCGGGCTTGCGCTGCTTGGCCCGATACATGTTGATGTAGGTGTTGGTGAGGATGCGGAACAGCCACGCCTTGAGGTTCGTGCCCTGCTCGAAGCCGCCGAACCCGCGGTAGGCCTTGAGGTAGGTCTCCTGGACCAGATCCTCGGCATCGGCCGGGTTGTGGGTCATACGCATGGCTGCCGAGTACAGCGACGGCAGATGTTCCATCGCCTGTCCCTCGAAGTCCGCCTGTTCGGCCATGGCGTGACCCTAGCGGCCCGAGCAGCCGTGCAAGGCGGGCAAGGTCGTCAGCTCGCGGCCGGGATCCAGCTCCCGTGGAACCCGAAGGGGATGCGGCGTGGCAACTTCACCGTCGCCACAGGCGGGGCCGTGAAGTCCGTCGCATCGATCACGACGAGGTCGCTGGTGTCGGTGGCCTCGTCGTACACGTACGTGAGCAGCCACCCTGCGTCCTCGTCATCGCGAGCGGCGGCCGGGTCGGCGACGAACACGCCCTCGCCAGGTCGTCGGCCGGGACCGCACTCGTGCACCTCGCACGCTCCCGCAGGCAGGTCGTACTTCAGAAGCTGCGTGGCCAACACGCCGCTGCCATCGTTCGGCCGGGTCGTGACCATGTAGCCGTAGCGGTTGGCAAGGCCGACGCGGTCGTCTGCGACCCTCGCGAACTCGGCCGGACGGTCGTCGAGCTGCCGCTCGCGCACCCGCCCCGAGGACAATTGCACCTCCCATCGGTGCAGGTTGGCGTACTCGTCGAACGACTCTGAGCCGGCACGCCACATCGAGCGGAAGCGGCCGACGTCGATCACGATCTCGAGGTCGTCGCCCGAACCCCGCTCGTGGGCGTTCATCGGATGGAACACGTAGCAAGGATCGACATCGAACCAGCGCACGTCGGCGGCAGATCCGGCGCGCGGCATGATGCCGAGACGGGCGCCGTAGTCGTCGTCCCACCGGAACGGCATCGTGCCACGCATGGCCATTTCGAGGTCGAACACAACCGGCAGGTCCATGAAGATGGTGTGGTTCCGGGTGGTGACGAAGTCGTGCATCATCGTCGGGCCCGGCACTGGGATCTCGGTCGACTGCAGCAGTTCGCCGCCGGCGCTCACCCGGTGGTAGGTCAGGTATGGCGGCAACTGGCCATAGCCGAAGAACAGCATCTCCCCTGTTTCCGGACAGACCTTCGGGTGCGCGGTCATCGCTGTCGTGAGCCGATCACCGAATGTATGCGCACCTATGGTCTCGAGTTCGGAGTCGACCTCGTACGGGAAGTGGCCCTCCTCAAGACAGAAGATGCGTCCGGCATGGCACACAACATGGGTGTTGGCCACCGAGCCGAGGCGGTCGAAGACGAAGTTCTCGTCCATCATCGGTATGTCCTGCCCCGCCGCTTTCGGAGTCTTGACATACCGATTGCGGTACCACGCCGCCTTTCCGTCGCTCAGCGCAAGGCCGTGCAGCATGCCGTCACCGAGAAACCAATGGCCGGAGGTTCCGCTGCGCGGATTCGGCCCGTTGCGCACGAACTGACCCGACAGTCCGGACGGGATCGCACCCTCCACTGTGAGATCGGTGATCGTCACCTCGTCGACGACGGGTGCGAAGTTGCCGCGGAGGTGCCACGGGATATGAGCGGCGGAAGCGTCGCGAACGGTCACGATGCGGATGTTAGGCCCGTCGTTCTCGGTACTGTCGCGTCGCGTTCACGGTGTCGAAACATGGGTCCCGTACCGTGATGTCTGTTGGCGAGTGGGTACGCCAACAACCTGTCGGGTCTCCAGACGTCCTACCTGGCGACGGCGAGCGTTCGCAGCTCACGCAGAACCACCGACATCGTGGCCACGTTCGAGACTGCGCTCTCCTGGATCTCCTGCGTCACGGCCAGGTGCCGTTCGACGGTGCTCGGATGCTGCGCGGCCCAGGACTCGAGGCGCTCACGCGGAGCCACCGAAGCGTCGGCCCCAAGCACTACAGCCGTGAGCGCCGCGTGCTCGGTGGCCAGGTCGTCGCGAAGCGCGGCGCGGGCCAGCGCATCCCAGCGGTCGTCGCGAGGTAGGGCCAGTATCCGCGCCCGGATCGAACCGAGCCCGAGCCGATCGTCGATGGCGAAGTAGACGGCGGCGACGTCATCGACTGACCAGTGCTCGCCGCTCGCTGAACCCTGCTGCACAAGGCGCACGATGTCGAGCGCGGCCGGCAGATGCTCCATCCGCGCCACCCGGCCGGCCAACAGAACCGGGATACCCGTGTCCTCCCACTTCTTCGCGTGTCGCTCGACGGCGGCGCGCTCGGGACCCGGCAGGAGGTCGAGGAGGATCTCGTCCACTCGTGCGATGCCATCGTGAAACGCGTCGACCGCATCGGCCACATCGACGGGCAGGCGCCGATTGCGCAGGACCCACCGGCTGGCACGCTCGACGAGGCGGTCGACCTCGAGGAACATCGAGACCTGTGCTGCCTCCGCAGTCGCAAGAGGGAGCGAACCGATCGCAGTCCAGGTTTCGTCGGCATCGAACATCCGCGTCGCAGCCATATGTGCACGGACGATGTCTGCGGTCTTCGATTGCGTCTCCTCGAACATCCGGAACGCGAACGTGATGCCGTTGTGGTTCACCATCGCGTTCACCACAGCGGTGGCCACGATCTCCCGCCGGAGGGGATGCTGTTGGATGCGGTCCTCGAAGCGTTGGCGCACGGGCGGCGGGAAGTAGCCGAGGAGGCTGTGGTGGAACGCGGGGTCGTCGGCACCGTCCTCGGCGAGGAGCCGCTCGGTGCAGCTCAGCTTCGTGTAGGCCAGCAGCACCGCCAGTTCGGGAACGGTGAGCCCGGCTTTGGCGGCACGGCGCTCGGCGACAGTTTCGGCATCGGGAAGGGATTCGAGCGCGCGGTCGAGACGGGCCGTCTGCTCGAGGTGGGCGATATAGCGGGCGTGGACGTCAAGCATCGCGGGCGCGAGGTTCACCGCGTTGACGAGCGCGCGGTTCTGTCCGATGTTGTCGCCCAGCACGTGAGCCGCGACGTCGGCGGTCATCTCCGCGAGCAGTGCGTTGCGCTGCTTGACCGTCAGGTCGCCATCGCGGACGACGTGGTCGAGGAGGATCTTGAGGTTCACCTCGTGATCGCTGGTGTCGACTCCTGCGGAGTTGTCGATGGCATCGGTGTTGACGAGCCCGCCACCGCGGGCGAACTCGACTCGGGCCCGCTGGGTGAGGCCGAGGTTCCCGCCTTCGCCGACCATGAGGCAGCGCAGCCGGTCGGCGTCGGCCCGGAGCGCATCATTCGTGCGGTCGCCGGCATCGGTGTGGGCCTCGGTGCTGGCTTTCACATACGTGCCGATGCCGCCGTTCCAGAGCAGGTCGACGGGCGCCATCAGGATCGCATGGATGAGTCCGGTGGGCGGCAGCGCAAGACCGCCACCGGGATGTTCGATCCCGAGCGCATCGCAGGCGGCCGCAGACACGTCGATGGACTTCGCCGTGCGCGGGAAGACCCCTCCACCCTCGGACAGCACCGATCGGTCGAAGTCGTCCCACGAGGAGCGCGGCAATGCGAACAGGCGCTGCCGTTCAGCGAACGTTCGGGCCGCATCAGGCGTCGGGTCGAGAAAGACGTGGCGGTGATCGAAAGCGGCGACGAGGTGCGTCGCGTTCGACAGGAGCATGCCGTTGCCGAAGACGTCGCCGGACATGTCGCCGATGCCGACCGCCGTGAACGGTTCGGCGTCCGTACGCCCGAGTCGGTGCAGGTGCATCTTCACCGACTCCCACGCCCCGCGGGCGGTGATGCCCATGGCCTTGTGGTCGTACCCGACGGAGCCACCCGACGCGAAGGCGTCGCCCAGCCAGAAGCCCCGTGTCGTCGCGATCTCGTTGGCGATGTCGGAGAACGTCGCCGTGCCCTTGTCCGCGGCGACGACGAGATAGGGATCGTCCCCATCGTGGCGGACGGTCTGCCGCGGGGGGATGACCGCGCCGTCGATGAGGTTGTCGGTGAGATCGAGCAGTGCGCCGATGAAGAGCCGGTAGCAGGCGACGACTTCGTCCTGCATCTGTTGACGGTCGGCCGGTGAGGCCCGTACGACGAAACCGCCCTTCGCACCGGACGGGACGATCACCGCGTTCTTCACCTCCTGCGCTTTCATCAGACCAAGCACCTCGGTGCGGAAGTCCTCCGGCCGCTCAGACCACCTGATGCCGCCTCGGGCAACAGCACTCATGCGGAGATGAACGCCCTCCACGCGGGGCGAGTTCACGCAGATCTCGTAACGGGGGCGCGGGAACGGCGCGTCGGGGACCTTCGATGGTTCGAGCTTGAAGGCGAGCGTGTCCCGAGGCAACCCGGACGCATCCGTCTGGAACCAGTTCGTACGGACCGTGGCCTCGATCAGCCCCGCCATGGCCCGCAGAATCCGGTCCTGATCGAGGGAGGCGACCGATCCGAGAGCAGCCCGTATGCGCGCCTGTATCTCTGCGGCCGCCGCTTCGCGGCTCTCCGTCGGATGGTTCGGGTCGAAGCGGGCGGTGAACAGCTCAACCAGCGCACGGGTGATGGTCGACTGTTCCAGCAGCGTGCTCTCCACGTACTCCTGGCTGAACGTGAACGTGAGGAGGCGGAGGTACCGCGTATAGGCCCGCAAGACGTGGACCTGTCGCCAATCGAGTCCGACGTGAAGCA
>JAYUDQ010000097.1:0-6732 GCA_043739745.1 Acidimicrobiia bacterium
CAACGGCAACGGCAAGGGCCGCGGCAACGGCAAGAACTGACGCACGGGCTTCGCGGTGACGGCTTTCTACGAAGGCGCCGACGCCGATCTGCCGGCTGACAATGACATCAGGGATAAGACGGTCTAGTGTGCGGCGGGCAGACGCGGGACGAGGCCGATGCATGTAGGGAGCCGATCCGGTTCGGCGCGTCGGCCCGATCTGCATCGGGCGATAGGAACGCGTCGATGAGCAGTGTCAGACCACGGCGAGACCCGCTGTCGATTGACGTTGACTTCTCGCCGATGCTCGCCTCCGCGCAGACCGGGTCCGGTACGGCGTTCGAGGATCTTTACCGGCTGCTCGCTCCGGCCGTGGCTGGCTACTTCCGTGTACAAGGCGCACGTGATGTCGAAGACCTGACGAGCGAGGTGTTCCTTGGCGTCTTGCGGAACATCCGAACCTTCTCGGGCTCGCAGGAGGATTTCCGCACCTGGGTTTTCAGTGTGGCCCACCGAAGGCTCATCGACGAGCGGCGACGCATCGGTCGAACGCCCGTGGTCGTCGAGGCGGTTGGCGACGAACCGGAGGGGGCGACGAGCGACGCGGCAGAACAGGCGCTCGTGCGCATGTCGAGCGAGCGGGTGGAACGACTCTGCGCAGCACTTGCGCCGGCGCAGCGCGACGTGCTCCTCCTGCGACTGCTGTGTGATCTGACGATCGAACAGGTCGCTGTGCTGCTGGGGAAGTCGGTCGGTAGCACCAAGGCGCTCCAGCGGCGCGGTCTCCACGCCCTGCATCGAAATCTCGAGCGCGGGGTATCCGTATGAGCCAGCGCGGCGATAGCAACAGGAGCAGGCGAAAGCGTGTCGCCATCGATGATGCGACGGCAGAGGCGGCGCTGTCCGGTCGTCCGTCAGGCCGCAACGAACTCGCCGACGACCTCGCCGGCGTCGTCGGAGTGATGGCCGAGATCCGTGCACTTGGTGACCGCGCCGGACCTGTCCCGACGCCGTCTGCGGAGTTGGCGCGCCTGTTTGTCGAAGGCGATGCGAGCCCGGTGCAGTCGGGAGCGGGGGCCGGGCACTTGGCGATGGGAGGCGCGGGGTTGCGCCGGTTAGCGGTGCGAACCCGGGTGGTGATCGCCTCGCTCGCCTCGCTCGGCGTAATCGGCGTGGCCGGGGCGGCCGGTGCCCTGCCCGCGCCGGCACAGCACGCGCTCGCACGCGTAGTGCGCACGCTTACCCCGTTCACCATCCCCGATCCGGTCGCGGCGGCGAATGACGGGACACCTTTGAGCCCGTCGAGTGACGGAATCAGATCCGACGGGTCCGGGGCCGGGTCCGGGTCAACCGGGCCGACCATCTCGACGAACACCCGAGTTGGGCGCGACACGACCGCCGCGCCGACGTCTTTGGTAGTCGTTCCAGAGGGAAGTGCGGCGAAGGTCAGCACGCCGGGACCAGCGGACATGACGACCGCCTCGACGAGCCGACTGGACGCCGATCGGATCACGGCGAAGCCGACAGTCGTCCTCACCGACCCAGGCGATCGGACCACGCGGCCACGAGTGGACACCACGCACCGGGAAGTCACCGCAACCCTGCCGGCGGACGTGCCGACCACGGTCCAGACGGGTAGCGGCCCGACGGAGTCCCTACCTGTGCCCGCCCCGGAGGCGACTTCAACTGCAAGTACGAAACCGGACGATGGTCTGGTAGCGACAACATCGACGTCCGCGCCGGCGCCGACGTCACCACCCTCTGGGCCGACGACGCCGGTGACGTCCGTGAAGGGCAATCCGAGCGACACGGCGCCGGGACGGGACAATCCGAGCGACACCGCGCCCGGCCGGACAAAGGCGACGAAGGGAAATCCCAGCGACACTGCGCCGGGCCGCGTCAAGTAGCCCGAACGGCCGTCGGTCGTTCTCTTCGTCGGCCTCTTCTCACCCTGAACTCGGTAGGCGTACCTATTTTCTGATCCGGGACGATTACCCAGTCACAATGACTGAGGCCGGCTTCACCGGAAACACCGTGGGACTGCGCCTCGACATACGAATTGGAGTGTCGAGTGCCGCCGTCATCAGCTGAATCCGTTGCCGACCCGCGTCGGGCGATCTTGCTCACGATGGACCTCCGGGCGAACGAAGGTCGACCGCACGGCGGGTCGAACCGGCCGTTCGGCTACGAGGCGGACAAGGTGACCGTCCGTGAGAGCGAGGCGGCAATCATTCGGATCATCGTCGCTCGATTCCTCGCCGGCGAGAGCCTCCGGTCAATGGCAATGTGGCTCGAGTCGGCGGGTGTGCAGACCGTGAGGGGACGCCCGTGGAAGACCCCGACACTTGCGACGATGCTGACGTCCGGACGCATTGCCGGGTTGCGCGAGCACCATGGAGTGGTGGTCGCGAAGGCGGTATGGGATCCGATCATCAGCGAGAGCGAGCGGGATCTCGTGCTCGCCATGTTCATGCGTCGGAAATCGTCCCGGGTCGGCGTCCGGCATCACTACCTGCTCACCGGGTTGCTTCGTTGCGGAAAGTGCGGAAACAGTCTCTACAGCTCGGCTCGGACCAGCGGACGACGCTACGTTTGCATGAGCGGTCCCGATCATCGGGGATGCGGAAAGCTTGCCGTTGTCGCAACCCCGATTGAGCATGATCTCGTCGAAGCGGCACTCGATCGATTCGATGCACTGCGTGAAATGGATCGCCCGTTGGTTCTCGGTCCATTCGAATCGGGAGCGACGATTCGCGCAATCTGGGCGGAGCTAGGGATGGACCAGCGCCACAAGTTCATGAAGGCGATGCTTCACCACGTACTCATCGAAGGCCGCCGCGCCGGCCGGGCTTTTGACTCCACCCGCGTGCGACCCAAATGGCGCTTCGAAATGATTGAATCGAGTAGCGGCCGCTAAGGCAGGATACAGCGGCTGGCGGCCATATCCTTCGCCGTTCCTGAGCGGCCCCTCGAATCGGAAACCCCGCCTGCTGGGCGGGCCGGAAGCGCTGTGAGCTGGTCGTTCCTGCGTGGAGCTTAGGGGATTCGAACCCCTGGCCTCTTCCATGCCATGGAAGCGCTCTACCAACTGAGCTAAAGCCCCGAATACGGGACCGCAACGTAGCACGCGCCTTGACCTGCTCAGGTCGTGGTGGTTGCCGCCGTTGTCGTCGTCGTCGCCCTCGTCGTGGTCGGAGCAAGCGTCGTGGTCGTCGTCGTCGGCGGATCGGTCGTCGTCGTCGGCGGTCTCGTCGTCGTGGTCGTTGTGGGTGCTTCGGTTGTCGTGGTCGTCGTCGTTGTGGTGGTCGTCGGCCTCGTCGTGGTGGTGGTCGTCGGTGCTTCCGTTGTCGTCGTCGTTGTCGTCGTGGTGGTTGTGGGCCTCGTTGTCGTCGTTGTGGTGGTCGTGGGCCTCGTCGTCGTCGTCGTGGTGGTCGTGGGCCTCGTTGTAGTCGTGGTGGGTTCTTGCGTGGTGGTCGGTTCTTCGGTGGTGGTGGTTGTCGGCTTCTTCGTCGTCGTCGTGGGCCGAGTCGTCGTGGTCACGTCTTCGGTCGTGGTCGTCGCCGGTTTGGTTGTCGTCGCAAGAACCAGACTTGATGGCCGTGTCGTCACCGTCGACGAGTCGTCGGGGTTGGCCGGCGTTGTTGTCGTGCCCCTGGTCGTCGTTGCTGCGCCCGCCGACGGAGGACTCGTCGTCCGATCGGCCGTCGTCGGCGTCGGGCTGGACGTGGGCGCGGCTGCGCCCGAGACCGACACCGTGGGGGAGGAGAACACCGGGACCTGGATCGTCACCGTGCCGGCTTGCTGGACGCGCCCGAGCGTGGCCGCCATCACGGAACGAAGGACCGTCAGATCGATGACGGTGAACCCCGCGTTCGGATCGGGTGCCACGCTCGTCGGCGTGGACCCCGTCTGCAACTCGCCGCTGATCGGCCCAGCCACCGCGCCTCCGATGCCGGCCGCCGCAGTCCCCGTATCGGTGGACGGAGGAGTTGTCGACGCCTCGGGAGCGGCGGTGGACAGCCCGACGGTCGTACTCGCTTCGGTGTCGGAAGGTGACGAGTCAGCCGCTGAGATCTCGGACGGTTCCGCAGTGGTCGCCGAACCGGAATCGCTCACGATCTGCAGTCCGAGCACTTCGAGCGGGACCTGCTTCGGCTTCGACAGCGCTTTGAAGGCGAAGAGCTCGATGACAAGCGAGAGTGCCAACAGCGTCAATACGACGGCTCGCCGTGAGGGTCTGCGGGCGGTGAATTCAGTCATGAAGGGGGGCTCACTCTCTGACAGTGATCATCGCACACTATTTACCACGAACGGTAGTGAGCAATCTGCCCTACTGCACCACGACTTGCCGCTATTCGAGCGTGGTGAGGACCTCATGCCCGCTATGCGTGACCAGGATGGTGTGCTCCCACTGGGCCGTCCGAGAAAGGTCATGCGTGACGGCGGTCCAGTCGTCGTCCCACACGTCGTAGTCGTACTTGCCGGACATCGTCAGCATTGGCTCGACGGTGAACGTCATACCCGGCTGCATCACGAATCGGGCGTTGCGGTCGAAATAGTGGGGAACGTTCGGCTGCATGTGAAAGCCCTCGCCGATGCCGTGACCGACAAAGGCCCGCACGACGCCGTAGCCGAACCTGCGGGCATGCGTCTCGATGGCGTGGCCGACGACGTTGATCGGAAGCCCGGGTCGGATGGCGGCGATGCCGAGATCCATGGCCTCATGCGTGACCTCAACGAGACGGCGGGACGGCTCGTCGACCGTGCCGACACAGGCCATCACCGAATGATCGCCGTGCACGCCGTTCAAGAAGATGGTGACGTCGATGTTGACGATGTCGCCGTCCTGTAGCGGCCGGTCGTCGGGGATGCCGTGGCAGATGACCTCATTGACCGACGTGCAGATCGACTTGCGGTAGCCGCCGTAGCCGAGGGTGCTCGGATAGCCGCCGAGGTCGATGTAGGCCTGATGGGCAACGGCGTCCAGGTGGTCGGTGGTAGCTCCGGGAACCGCCGCTGCGGCCGCGGCCGCGGCCACCTTGGCCGCAGCCTTACAGGCCAGCCGCATGGCGGCGATCGTGGCGGGCGACTTGATGAGCGCAACGTTGAGCTTGCCGGGACGGCCGCCATTGCCGACGTAGTCGGGCCGCACGATCGAGTCGGGAACTGGACGGGCGGGGGAGATGTGGCCCGGGAGCACGGAAGGCACAGGGCGTGTGCCCTGGCCGGCGTCCTTGTGACAGCGCTTGAACTTTTTGCCGCTTCCGCACCAGCACGGATCGTTCGACTTGGGCAGGACCAGCGTTTCCACGACCCCGATGATACGCGCGATGGACCATCACGACGCCGAGGAACCTCGGGCCGCAATTGGGGCATCTGCCCTATCTGGCGCCGATCGCGGCGCGACGATGATGTCGGAGCGGAGCACCACCGGCGGGTTCTTGAAGCCGCATGGAGGATCGATGTTCGGACTGAAGCGCAAACGGAATGCAGGATCTGGAGCAACCTCCATCGACGCGGCCGCGTCGTTGGACCGGGTTGATCCGCTCAACTCGCCAAATCAGCCCTTGTCCGCAGTCGAGGCCTTCGCCCATGTGCGCCCGATGGCGGAACGTTACGGCGACGACGCCCGCATGTATCTGGTGCTCGGTACCGATGTTGCTCCGAGCGGGCTGGGACCAAGCTGGGAGTTCCACTACATCTATCCGGAGCGCCATGCCGAAGGCCGATTCACGACACGTACGGCATCCGCGTCGCCTTCGGATCGCGCCGAGCTGCATTCGGTCCTCACACCCTTCCCGCAACCAGGAACGCCAGAGGACGTCATGCGCCAGTCCGGCGGTTACATGCTCCACATCGTCGAGCAGGCATGGCAGGCCCGCCTCGAGCGCATTCTCGGGCTTCCCCTCGAGTTCCACGACTCGATCGAAGCGGTGGAGGAGATGGAGCGCTCCGGTCATCCGCTGTTCAGCGGCGGGCCGCTACGGATGAAGGGTCGTACCCTTCCCTCAGGACAATCGGTGTGGGAGGCGATCACCACCACCGAGGTCATCCACACGCCGTTCGGCTTCGGGCGTGGCTGAGACCCGGCTCCTTGATTTCGGACCGGGCCGGTGCCGCTGCGCCGTAGCGTAGAAGCCATGCCGTACCCCGCTGCCAGCACCGACGACGATCACCCCACCGACCTGCCACCGCACCGTTACAACGCGGCACTCGCCGGCAATATCGAGGCTGTCTGGCAAGACCGGTGGGAGCTCGAGGGCACGTTTCACACGCCGAATCCGACAGGGCCGCTGAGCGACGGGTTCGACAACGTCAAGGCGCTCCCGAAGCTGTTCGTGATGGACATGTTCCCGTACCCGTCGGGTGCGGGGTTGCACGTCGGGCACCCGCTCGGGTACATCGCCACCGACGTCTTCGCCCGCTTCAAGCGCATGACCGGTCACAACGTCCTGCACACCATGGGCTACGACGCGTACGGCCTCCCCGCTGAGCAGCATGCCGTGTCGACCGGCCAGCACCCGCGCATCAACACCGAGTCGAACATCGAGATCATGGCCCGCCAGTTGCGGCGCCTCGGCCTCGGTCACGACCAGCGCCGAGCCGTACGCACGACGGACCGCGACTTCCTCGAGTTCACGCAGCGGATCTTCTTGCGCATCTTCAACGCCTGGTTCGATCCGTCGGCCACGAATCCGCTCGGCGGGCTGGGCGCGGCACGGCCCATCGAGGCACTCACCGAGGCATTCGCGT
>JAYUDQ010000098.1:0-6723 GCA_043739745.1 Acidimicrobiia bacterium
TCGCGGACGGAACGAGTCACCTTGTGCGAGTTCCTCGACTACCAACGAGAGGCGCTGATCGGCAGGCTGGGCGGGCTCACGGATGAGCAATCGCGAATGGCCCCTACCGCTAGCTCGCTGTCACTTCTGAGCTTGATCAAGCACTCCGCGATTTGGGAGCGGCGTTGGTTCCAAGTCGTTGTCGCGGGCCGAAGCTTTCCGGGTGAGCGGCCCGCGGTGTCTGACGTCGTGTCGGAGGACATCGACCCGACGTTTGGGCTCACAGACGAAGACACCATCGAGACGGCGGTAGCGGAATACCGAGCACAGATCGCCGCCTCAAACGAGATCTTGGGCAGTTTCGATCTCGATGCGCCATGTGCCCGGTCGGACAAGGTCAACCAGAACCTTCGGTGGGTCGTGATTCACATGATCGAGGAAACCGCTCGTCACGCAGGCCACGCAGACATCATCAGGGAGACGATCGATGGCACTCGCGGGCGTTGAGACGTCGTCGTGGCTCAGCGAAGCCCGAGGACCGTCCGGGCCTTCTCCACGTCGGCTCGCATCTGCGCGATGAGCGCGTCGATGGAGTCGAACTTCATCTCCGCCCGTAGGCGCTCGACGAACTCGACCCGGGCCGGCTCGTCGTACAGATCACCCGACCAGTCGATGACGAAGGCTTCGAGCAATGAATAGGGCTGATCCGCGTAGAAGGTGGGTCGACGGCCGAGGTTGAGCGCAGCGGGAAGCGCCACGCCGTCAGGTCGGTGGTACCAGCCGGCGTAGATGCCGTCGGCAGGAAGGCACATCTCGACCGGGACGGCCATGTTCGCAGTGGGGAAGCCGAGCGTGCGGCCGCGAGCGTCGCCGTGGACGACCGGCCCGCGAATCTCATATGTGCGCCCGAGCAGGGTCGCCGCGGTGCTCATGTCGCCCTCGCGCAGCAAGGTGCGTATGCGCGTGCTGGAGATCTTCGGCCCGTGCTTGTGGCCGGCACCGGTGCCGGTCAGCTCGTCACCGAACAGGTCGAGCCCAACCACCTCGAAGCCCAGTTCGGGGCCGAGGTCGCGCCCGATCGTGCGCAGCAGTTCGACGTTGCCCCGCCGGTCCTTGCCGAAGTGGAAGTCGTCACCTACGACGACGACCTTGGCACCGAGCGCGCCGACGATGATCTCGGCGATGAAGTCCTCGGCCGTTTCGGTCGAACGCTCCTCGTCGAAGTGGACGACGAGCGTCGTGTCGACACCGGTCGACTCGAGCAGCTCGAGCTTCTGTGCAAGATCGGTGAGGAGCTTCGGGGCGGACTCGGGGCGGACGATCTCTGCGGGATGGCGGTCGAAGGTGATGACCGCGCTCGTCAGTCCCCGTTGGGAGGCAAGCCGCCGGACTTCGGCGATGACCGCGCGGTGCCCGAGGTGGACGCCGTCGTAGGCACCGATCGTGACGACGGTGCCGAGAGCACGGCCGTGTGGCTCGACGTTCGCGATCGCAGTCTCGCCGTCGCCCACGACACTCGAGCCCAGTCCGATAGATCGCAGCACCTGCACGACCGCTGAGGCTACCGGGCGATGCCACGAACGAGAAACCGTGTGCATCGGCGTCCGTCCAAGGATGCCTGCTCAGCGGGCCAGCACGACGAGCGGTTTCGCCGTGTCGCCGCGATGGGGTTCGTACACCGCCACCAGCGCGCCTAGCGCATCCAATACGGCCCACGGGCGAGACAGATCGGGTGCACCCGCACCGATGGACGCGCCTTGGCGTGGCGGTATACGCCCGTCGAAGGTCTCCAGCGGCAGAACCCGTCCGTTGCGGATCTGGGCGACGAGACCGTCGTCATCGATCACGACGGAGGCGTAATCCCGCAACGCGTCGGCCGGACTGAGCAGCGAATGGTCGCGCAGGCGCTCATCGACTGCTGCTCCCTCGGCTACTTCGAACGATCCAATTGCGACTCGACGGAGGTTGCGAAGATGCGCACCACCTCCGAGGGCGCCGCCGACGTCGGCCGCCAGCGTCCGCACGTAGGTGCCCGACGAGCACGTCACGTCGACCGCGAACACGCCCGCCTCGACCTCACCGGTGACGTCGTAGCGGTACACATGCACCGGCCTCGGAGCCCGCTCGATCTCAATCCCCTGCCGGGCCAGTTCGTGCAGCCGCACGCCGCCGACCTGTACTGCGGAAACCATCGGCGGGATCTGCAGGATGTCGCCCCTGAACGTCGCCGCAGCCGTCCGGACCTGTTCGAGCGTGATTTCGGCCATGTCGTATGTGTGCAGAACATCGCCCGACGAATCCAGGGTGGATGTGGCCGAACCGAGCACGACCTCGCCCGTGTAGCGCTTCGGAAGAACGGTGAGGAGCGACAGCAGCTTGGTCACCTGGCCGAAGCCGATGAGCAGGACACCGGTGGCGTCGGGGTCGAGCGTGCCGGAATGCCCCGCACGACGCTGGGCGAACACGCCGCGGCACTTGGCGACGACGTCGTGACTCGTCCATGCCGCGGGTTTGTCGACGACGAGCAGACCATCGACACCGGAGTCCTTGGTCTTGCGACCCATCAGTTGCGGCCCATCAGTACGTGCGCTTACGGAGTCGGGAGCAGCGCTTTGATGGCGGCGATGACGTCGGCCACCGACGCGTTCATGGTGAAACCCGCAGCGAGACGGTGGCCACCACCGCCGAGCGCCGTGGCGATGGCCCCGACATCGACCTTGTCGAGGCTGCGAAGCGACACCCGCATCCCGTCGGCCGCCTGCTTGCAGACGCAGGCGACTTCGGCCTCGGAGGTCGTCCGTATCCAGTCGATGAGCCCCTCGATCTCCTCGTAGCAGACGTCCAGCTCGACCTGGTCGGACTGTGGAACCCAGGTGCTCACGAGCCCGTGCTCGGCGTCGAGCTCAGCACGAGCCAGCGCCCTCGCCGCCAACTTCAGGTAGTTGAACCGATGCTCCTCGAACAGCTCGCGACTGAGCCGCGCAACGGGCAGGTCGAACGCCGAAAGTTCTTCGGCCAACGCAAACACCGCCGTCGTGGTCGACTCGTACTGGAAGCGCCCCGTGTCCGTGACCAAGCCGACGTAGAGGCACCATGCCGCCTCACGATTCAGCTCCCAGCCAAGGATGCGGGCGAGCTCACGCACCACGACTGCCGTTGCGGCGGCCTTCGTGTCGATGAGGTTCACGGTGCCGTAACGGTCGTTGGATGCGTGATGGTCGACGACGATGAGCTCGCCGGAATCGGCTGCGTTTCGGGCCGGAACGCCGAGCTCTTTGAGACGGCCGAGCGAGCCGCAGTCGAAGGTGAGCATGACGTCGGGCGCCGATGGGTAGCGCGACGGTTCGATGGCCAGATCGAGGCCGGGCACGGAGCGATAGTGCGGAGCGGCGACGAAGGGAGCTGGCCATGAGGACACGCATCGACGTCCATTGGCCGCGGCGAGGTGATGGAAGCCGAGCATCGACCCGAGCGCGTCCCCGTCCGGTGTGACGTGGCAGGCCAGCGCCAGTTCGGATTCGTCACGGACGATGTTCGCGGCGCGGAGCAGCTCCGCTTGATAGTCCGCGCGCTGAGCTTCGCTGGGGTTCATGGCTCAGGGAGGGGTTCGGGGTCCCCGGCATCGGCGGGTTCGTCGATCCCATAGTCGATGCCTTCCGGCGAACGCGGCATGTCGCGGATGACCTCCTCGATCCGAATGCCCTCGGTGATGGCCGGATCGGCCTTGAACTGCAGCAGCGGCGTCCACTTCATCCGAACCTGGCGCGCAACCGCGGCCTGCAGTTCGACTCGGTGAACGGCCAATGCCTTGGTCGCACCGTCGATCCCCGCAGCGCCGGTGAGCGCCGAGAACCAGACCGTGGCGTGACGCAGGTCCGGATCGACGTTGACACCCGTGACCGTGACGAGATCGAGACCGTCGTCACCGATCTGCTCGAGCTCTTCGGCGATCACCTCACGCAGCACCTCGTTGATACGAGCCGTACGGGGGTAGTGGCGACTGCTGGTGCGTCCGCTGTGTCGGCTCCTCGACGGCATGTCGGTGAGTCTTCCATGGCTTCGCAACGGCCGCGCTCGGTGGCTTACAGCGGCTTCACTCCAACCACGACCGCTCGGACCCGATGACTTCGAGCTCGGCGAAGCTCCAGACGAAACGCTCGCAGCTGTCGATCACGTCCTCGACATGCCCGGCCGTCGCACCCACCACCGCAATGCCGATCGTGCAGCGCTGCCAGAGGTCGTGGTGGTCGACCTCGGACACGCTGACGCGAAAACGGTTGTGCAGCCCGTCGATGACGGGTCGCACAACCGCTCGTTTCTCCTTCAGCGAATGCGTCTGCGGAAGGTGCAGCTCAACCGTGAGCGCGCAGACGAACGCGCCCATCCCGGGCTCAGACTCGAGCGATCTCTCGCTCTTCGTAGGTCTCGATGACGTCGCCCTCTTTGAGGTCCTTGAAGTCGGAGAGGCCGATGCCGCATTCAAAGCCGGTCTGCACCTCGCGGACGTCGTCCTTGACCCGTCGCAGCGAGGCGATGGACCCGGTCCAGATGACGACGCCTTCCCGGAGGAAGCGCACCTTCGAACCGCGGGTGATCGTGCCGTTGAGCACGTAGCAACCGGCGATGGCGCCGATCTTCGGGACGCTGAACACGGCACGGACCTCGGCGTCGCCGGTGACGATCTCCTCGATCTCGGGCTTGAGGAGGCCGACCATGGCCGCCTGCATGTCCTCGATGACCTTGTAGATGATCTGGTACGTGCGGATATCGACGTCCATCTCCTCCGCCAGCGCCCGGCTCTTGCGATCGGGGCGGACATTGAAGGCGATGATCGTGGATCCGGTGGTCGCCGCGTGCTGGATGTCGTTCTCGGTGACGCCACCGACGGCACGGCTGACGAACGCGAGCTTCACCTCGGGGCGCTCGAGGCGCTTGAGGCTGTCCGTCAGTGCTTCGAGCGAGCCCTGGACGTCGGCCTTCAGGATCAGGTTCAGCGTCGCCGCCTCGCCCTTCTGGATCTGGTCGAAGATGTCCTCGAGCTTCACGCCGCCACCGACGGCCGACGACGAACCGCGCAAGCCGGCGAAGCGGAACCGCTGCTCGCGGGCCTCGGCAACGGTCTTCGCGGTCTTGAGCTGCGGTGCGACCCGCAGCTCGTCACCGGCGCCGGGCACGAGCGAGAGCCCGAGTACCTGGACCGGCATGGACGGAAGGGCTTCCTTGATCTGCTCACCCTTGTCGTTGATGATGGCCCGGACCGTGCCCCAGGCTGCGCCGGCGACGATGGGATCGCCGACCCGCAGCGTGCCCTGCTCGACGAGGACCGTGGCCACCGGGCCACGACCGGTGTCGAGGTTGGCTTCGAGGACGATGCCTCGGGCCGGACCGTCGGGGTTGGCCGTGAGCTCTTCGAGGTCGGCGACGACGAGGACCTGCTCGAGCAGGTCGTCGATGCCGAGGCTCTGCAGTGCGGAGATCTCGACCATGATCGTGTCGCCGCCCCACTGCTCGGGGACCATCTCGTACTCGGTGAGCTGTTGCATGACCCGGTTGGGATCGGCACCGGGGGCGTCGATCTTGTTGATGGCCACGATGATCGGCACCTCGGCGAACTTGGCCTGGTTGAGGGCCTCGATCGTCTGGGGCATGACGCCATCCGTCGCCGCCACCACGAGGATGACGATGTCGGTGGCGTTGGCGCCGCGGGCGCGCATGGCGGTGAACGCCTCATGGCCCGGGGTATCGATGAAGGAGATCTTGCGACCGTCTTTCTCAACCTGATACGCGCCGATGTGCTGGGTGATGCCACCGGCCTCGCCGGCGATCACGTTCGCATTGCGGATGCGATCAAGGAGAAGCGTCTTGCCATGGTCGACGTGACCCATGACGGTGATGATCGGCGGACGCGGCTGCTCCTTCTCGGGGTCGTAGTCGCCGTCGTCGAAGAGCTGCTGGAGTTCGGTCTCCTGCTGCTGACCGGCGTCGACGAGCAGGAGCTGCCCACCGACCTCGAGCGCGAACAGCTCGATCATCTCGTCGTTCAGGCTGGCAGTGGCCGTGACCATCTCGCCCTGCTGCATGAGGAAGCGCACGACATCGGCCGCGGTGCGGTTGAACTTCGGGCCGACCTCCTGGGCCGACATGCCGCGCTCGATGATGATCTCGCCCGTGGGGACGGCAGCATCGCTCTTTGTGTAGTTCGTGAGACGCGTCGGCTCGAGCTCTTCGAACGCCTTGCGCCGCTTGCTACGCGACTGGCGCTGTTGCGGACGGGCGTTGCCACGGCCTGCGCCGGGACCACCCCGACCCGGACCACCGGGGCCACCAGGACCTCCGGGGCCGCCCGGACCCGTGCGCGGCACACCCGCACCCGGCACTGAGCCGCGTGGGAAGTTGCCGCCGCCAGGACGGCCGGGCATGTAGTTCGGACGTGCCGCAGGTGCACCGGGCGCGCCACCTGGACGTGCTGCGCCACCGGGACCACCGGGACGGGCGCCACCGGGGCGGCCAGGGCCGCCGACACCGGGACCGCCAGGACGACCGACGCCGGCCGGGCCGCGAGGCGGTCCGGGGGGCGGTGGGATTGGCTTGCCGGAGAAGCTCCGGGGCATGCCCGGAGGCGGCGGAATCGACTTGCCGGTGAGCGAGCGCATCCCACCGGGGGCGGGCGTCGCGCCTGGAGCACCGACGGGTGCACCACCGGTCGGCACGCCGGTTTGCGGACCGGATCCGGCCGGCCGGGGA
>JAYUDQ010000099.1:0-2563 GCA_043739745.1 Acidimicrobiia bacterium
CTGTTCGCCGTTCCGAGGTCCAACCTGGCCAGCCTCACCCCGTCGTTGGATCTCCGGGTAGAGCGCAGCCAGTCGAACCCGCGGATCGTCACCAGCCCACTCGTGTCGATGCGCCGCCAGCTCCTTGCGCTGAGCGATGACGAGCAATTCAACGTCCGATCCGTCTCGGCTGCCGGGACTCCGGCGCGGGCCTATTGGCGTCAGACCGCGCTGAACGACTTCGACGGGACGAACTGGACCGGGTCCGGTAGCTTCACGTCGATCGGCCGTGTCTCGCGTCTCGCACACGCCGGGGATGACGCAGGTGGGTCTGCCATTGCCCAGAACGTCCGGATCGAGGCGCTTGCGAGCACGTGGCTTCCGGTGGCGTACCGGGTCACGTCCATCGATGCGCCGGAACTTCCGGCTGATGCGGCACTGTCCTTCGACCCGGACACGGCCAGCCTCATCACGAAGCGCGTCAGCGTCCAAGGGCTCAGGTACGGGGCTGTCTCGAACCCCTTGTCGGCATCGACGGCCGGTCGGGTCCTCGCCGCCGGCGCCGCGGTCCGTGACGCGTCGATGCTGGCTCTCCCTTCAGGCTTTCCGGTGCGCGTCCGCACGCTGGCCATGGAGCTCACCGCAGGCGAGCCGACCGTCGTGGGCAAGGCTCGGGCACTGCAGGACTACCTGCGGACGTTCCGCTACACGACCGACGTGCCACCACCTTCCGGAGGTGACGCGCTCGAGCGGTTCCTGTTCACGGAGAAGGCCGGGTACTGCGAGCAGTTCTCCGGCGCGTTCGCGGCGATGGCGAGAGCCGTTGGCCTCCCCACCCGGGTCGCCGTCGGCTATACGCCGGGTCGCTACGACCCGAGTGACGGCCGCTTCCATGTGACGGGTCGCAATGCGCACGCGTGGCCGGAGGTCGACATCCAGGGAACGGGGTGGGTCGCGTTCGAGCCGACGCCCGGACGGGGTATCCCCGGCAGCGAAGCGGTAACGGGTGTCCCCGACCAGGACGCGTCGGAGGGTGTGCTTCCGGGCGCCGCACTGAGCCCAGCACCGGTGACCGCCCCGACGATTGCGCCGGCCGCGCCCACCGTCGTCCCTCCC
Source organism: Acidimicrobiia bacterium (assembly GCA_043739745.1). Taxonomy (GTDB): domain Bacteria; phylum Actinomycetota; class Acidimicrobiia; order Acidimicrobiales; family JANYDT01; genus JAYUDQ01. The sequence continues at coordinate 1,096 of JAYUDQ010000099.1, forward strand.
CAGTCCCCCGCTACGACCGCAGTTCCGGCCGCGCCTCGGACGCCGGCCGCGCCTGGTGTCGCCGGTCGCCTTGGCCGCACGCTGCTGTTCGCGACCGTGGGCGCGCTGATGGCCGTCGCGGTGGCGTGCCGCCGGCAGCTGCTTGACGCCTGGCGGGACGCGCGGGCACGGGCCGGTGGGCCGGAACTGCTCGTCGAGCGGTCATGGGCACGCTCCGTGCGAGCCGCGGGCTGGGCCGGACTCCACACCGACCCGGTGGAGACACCCGTGGTGTTCGCGCATCGCCTCGAACGGCTCGTTCCCGGTGCGGACCCGGTTGAGACCGTGGCCGATCTCGTCACGGCCGCGCGCTACGGAGGGATCGGCACCGTGAGCGACGAACACGCGACTGCGGCCATGGTGGCGTCACGCGAATGCGAGGCAGCGGTGTTCGCAGCGCTACCTCGGTGGCGGCGAGTCCTGCACTTCGCCGGATTCCCGTCCCTGTAAGGGCTTTGACGGTCGGTCGGAGCTATTCCGGCTTGCGCCGACGGGCCAGCCGTTCGGCCAGGCGCTGTCGGCGGGCCAGTGCGGCGGGCGATGCACCCGGCTCCCCGAAGCGACCCGAGAACCGGCCGGTCAGCGACCACCACGACGACCGGCCGAGACGACGCAGACCGCGCTCGAGGGCGAGCGCGCACACAACCATCCCGGCGAACCCGACCAGACCGATGAGCCAGTGCCGGGTGAAGCCGAGGATGAGGACGATGAACGAAACGATCAGACCGATTGAGGCCAGGGCCAAGCCCCGCCCCGTGTACTGCGAAACCGTGGTGGACCGCACGGTGTTCGCCAGTTGTGGGTCGGTCTCGTAGAACTGACGCTCGATCTCCTCGAGCAGCTTCTGTTCTTCCTCGGACAGCGGCACGCGTGCAGTTTCGCATAGCGAGCCTCCAACGACAACGTTTCTGGGGCAGACCTCAGGAATCTGCTCGCCGACCCACCTCGGCGTCCTCGTTCGGACCCCATTGCGTGTCGCCAGGACGCTTCACCCGCAAGCGTCCTCCGGTTGCGAGCGTTGCCGGTCCGACCGCGGCGGTGCCGAATCTCGACCGTATTGCGTCGACTGCCTCGGTCAGCTTCCGGTCCTCCGTCGGATCGCGAAGGCGAGTCGGCGCCACCACGCCCAACTCGACGACGGGGCCGACGTCCCCGAACAGGTGCAGCTGCTCGTTGGCTGCCTCGACAAGGTTGGCGATACTGACACCGAGCAGACGGGCACCCGATTCCTCGATGACGGCGCGCATCTCCGGATCGCGCAGCAACGCCCGGGCCGCGGAGGCGATCGGGGCAGGCGTATCGACGGGTTCCGGCAGCGTGCGGGAACGGGTGAGGAGCCGGAAGTCCGACAGCTTGATCTTCAGCTGCACCGTCCGCCCTCGCAACCCCGCGGCGCGGGCTCGGCCGGCGACCGCGTCCGAGAGGCGGA
>JAYUDQ010000100.1:0-15774 GCA_043739745.1 Acidimicrobiia bacterium
GTAGTCAGTCGCCGATCGGGTACACGGCGGCGCAGTCGAGGACGAAGACGAGCCCATCGCCCGCTCCCGCGGTCTTGGCCTCTTCCCGGATGATGGCGACCACCGGTGCAACCTCATCGTCTTCGACGAGCAGGTCGATGAGCAACTTGTGCTTCACCGTCATCGTGAACATCACCCCGCGGTACTCACCGCTCGGCTCGGTCTCGCTGCCGTGGCCGCGGACGTCGTGCACCATGATGCCGACGAAGCCCGCTTCAGCCAGCTTGTGCTGGACCGGATCCAGCCGTTCCGGCTTGATGACTGCCTGGACACGCTTCATGCGCCTACCTTTGAGCGAAGGCGAGCCGCGGCACCGCTGCCCGCCGTGTTGGAAACGATGGAATCGCCGCTGGACACGAAGACCGAGCCCTGTGCTTCAAGGAAGTCGGGATAGGCCATCGCCCCCATTTCGGGCAGGTCGAGTCCGGCGATCTCGTCGGCTTCGAGACTGCGAAGGCCGACCACCTTGTCCACCAGCCGGAAGAAGACGATGCACATCACGGAACAGAAGGCGATGAGCACGATGCAGTTCACGACTTGGGCCACGAATTGGCCCCCGTCGCCGTAGAAGAGGCCCTTCACTCCGCCGGCAACGCCGTTGAGGCCGCCGCCATATGAGCCGTCGGCGAAGAGTCCGAGTGCCAGCACGCCCCACAGTCCATTGGCACCGTGAACGGCGACTGCACCAACCGGATCGTCGATCTTGAACGTGTTCTCGACGATGATCACCGTATAGACCACGACGAAACCGGACACGATTCCGATGATCATCGCGGCCCAGGGTGCAACGAATGCGCACGGTGCCGTGATTGCGACAAGGCCGGCGAGCAGCCCATTGCAGGTCATCGAAGGATCGGGTTTGCCGAACTTCTTCCACATGAGGAACATCGCCGAGAGGCAACCGAATGCCGAGCTGATGATGGTATTCACAATCACTACGGTCAGACGAAGGTCCGTACCCGCGAACGTCGACCCGCCGTTGAAGCCCATCCAACCGACGAGCAGGATGAACGTCCCGAGGAACGCCATCGGAAGGTGATGACCGGGAATCGCTCGCGGTTTGCCGTTCGAGTCGAACTTGCCGATACGGGGACCGAGCGCCTTGGCGCCCCAGAACGCCGCAACGCCACCCATCGCGTGCACTACTCCGGAGCCTGCGAAGTCCACTGCGCCATGACCCCACTTCGGGCCGAGCGCGCCGAGCTGCGAGAGCCAACCGCCACCCCAGACCCAGTTGCCATAGATCGGGTAGAGGATCGCGGAAGCGAAGATGCCCCACACGCAGAACGCCTTGAACTTGAAACGCTCGGCCATCGCGCCGGTCGGGATCGTCGCGGTCGCATCCATGAACACCAGCTGAAAGAAGAAGAACCCGAGGATCGCCGTGTCATATGCGTGCCCTGCGAGAAAGAAGCCCGACTTCGACAAGATGTTCCAGGAGCCGAGATGTATCGGATTGCCGAGTTTGGTCAATCCGAGCAGACCCGACTGGTCCGTCGACCCGAACATCAGGGCATATCCGCAGATGAACCACCCGACCACACCGAGGGCGAAGATGACCAGGTTCATCATCATCGTGTGCGCCGCGTTCTTGGCCCGGGTGAAGCCCGTCTCGACGAGCGCGAAGCCTGCCTGCATGAAGAGCACCAGCACGCCGCCGACCATGAGCCATGTCGTATTGATCGACGTGCGGTCCTTGGCAATCGCAGCCGACAGCACCTTCGAGACATCCCCGGGTGCCGTGGCGGCGGGTAGAACCGACTCGGAGGAGATCGACGTCTTCGAGCCGTCGCGGTCGTTGGATGCCCATGCGCCGCCGCCGACCGCGCCGAACAGAAGGAAGGCTGACAGCCCCATGACGGCAAAACGACCTCGCCGCACTGCGGGCGGTGCAGCCAGGCTGGGCGGTGCAACCAGGCGCCGGTGTCGGCGGTACATCACCGGCAAGAGCAACGAAGCCGTCAAGATCGACATCAAAGCGGGCTGCATGCCCATGAAACCCCCCTTTTCGACCAGGCGGATCGCCTGTCGGCAAAGGTTGGCTGCCCCCGATGACGGCACGACGTCGCGAGTGTGAACGACGTGTAACGACTCCTTGCACGCAACGCAAAAGGCGCCAGTCGGGCGCCCTCAGCTGGCGGGAGGCGTCACCCACACCTGGTGCAGCGCAAACAGCATGGCCATGCGGATCTCGTCCAGTACCGCAGCGTCGAGCACTTTCGAGCCGTCGATGTCGACGACATAGAACGTGTCGATCACCTCGTGGCCGATCGTCGAAACCTTGGCGTGGCGGATGTCGAGGTGCATGTCGGCCAGTACCCGGCTGATCCGGTAAAGGACACCGATCCCGTCGGGGGCGCGCACCTCGAGCACCGTGGCCCGTGACGACTGTTCGTTGTCGATGAGCACCAGCGGCTCGGCCAGCACCGCAGCAGTAGGCCGGGGCCGGTAGCGGCGGGCCCGCTCGGCGAGACGGGCCTCGAGGGCGAGACGGCCACTGAGCACCCGCTCCAGGTCGGCCCGGAACTGCGCCCAATCCGGCGTGCGGATCACGGGCTCGATGACGAACTCGTCGAGCACGCCACCCCCCTCGGTCGAGCGGGCCCGCGCCGCTCGCACATCCTGGCCGTGCAGGCTGAGCAGGCCGACAGTGGCCGCGAACAGACCCGGCCGGTCGGGCCCGTGGAGGCGGAGCTGCCCACCCAGTCCTTCAACGACGAGTTGCGGGTCACCGAGACCACGTATGCCGCGGCCTGGGATGCGCAGATTGGCAGGTTCGGCCGCGTCGTCATCGGCCGCGGGGTCGGTCGACTCGGGGTCGTCGACCGGGGTTTGCCCGCGGCGCAGGACCTCCCCCACCTTCGCCACGAGGTCCGTCGTCATCTCCGCCTTCCAGCCGGTCCATGCCGTCGGGCCGGTGGCCTTCGAGTCGGCCTCCGTCAGCGCGGCGAGCAGTTCCAGGGTGACGATCGATCCGACCTCGGCCGCGACGGCAGCGATGGTCCCCGGGTCCTGGAGATCCCGTCCGGTGGCGACGGACGGCAGTAGCAGGTGGTGGCGGACGAGCGATACCAGGACGCCCACGTCGTCGACATCGAAGCCCATCCGTGAGGCGATCGTGGCCATGAGGACGACCCCGGCGTCGGTGTGGTCACCCGGGTATCCCTTGCCGATGTCGTGTAGGAGCGCGCCGACGAGCAGGAGGTCCGGCCGGCTCACGTCGCGGATGAGCGCAGCGGACTGCGCGGCGGCCTCCATGAGGTGGCGGTCGACGGTGAAGCGGTGGAATGCGTTGCGCTGAGGACGGTTGCGGACCGCAGCCCACTCCGGCAGCACCCGGGTGATGAGGTCGTACTGGTCGAGCGTCTCCATTGCCGTCACCGTGGCCACACCTGCGCCGAGCAGCGACACCAGCCCTTCCCTCGCGAGTGGCGTCCAAGGGCCCTCCTGAGACGGCGTGATGGCGGCAAGGTGCTCGAGCAACGAGATGCTGAGCAGCGCACCATGATGGGCGGAGCTGGCCGCTGCGTACAGGAGCACCCCCGCCGGATCGGTCGGGATCTCCGCAAGGTGGATCTCGTCATCGGAGAGAACGAGCCCATGCGCGAGCGCGGCCGGCTCTTCGCTCTTGCGGCGACCCGAAGCGGAGCCACGGACGAGACGCGATGCCCGGTCGAGCTGCCAGGTGACCGTCCTGGCCGCCGCCGCAAGACGCGAGATGAGCGCGTCCGCATCGGCGAGGCCGAGCGCATGGGCGACGTCATCCTGCAGGTCGAGGCGGAGGCGATCGTCGTTGCGTCCGGTGAGACGATGCAGCGCGACGCGGATGTCGAGCAGTGTGCTCCGAGGCTCGGCCAGCATCTCGGGGTCGAGCGACTCGACGACCGACGCGAATGCCCGGAACATGGCCATGTCACGGATGCCGCCGCTTCCTTCCTTCAGCTCGGGTTCGAGCAGGAAGCCGACCTCGCCTGCCGTCGCATGCCGTTCGGCGGCCATCGCCTGGAGGCGCTCGAGCGATCCGCCGGCACGCCGCCGCCACTGCGCGGCGGCCTTGGCCGTGAGGTCGGCGGCGAGGGCACGATCGCCCGCCACGAAGCGGGCGTCGAGCAGGCCGAGCTCGACCTTGAGGTCGGTCTCGGCCACGGCCAGCGCCTCGTTGATCGTGCGCACGCTGTGATCGAGCTTGAGGTGCGAGTCCCAGATCGGATACCAGATCCGGTCGGCAATGGCGCCGATGTCGTTCGACCGTGCATGCACCAGGAGCACGTCGACGTCGCTGCCCGGACACATCTCCCGGCGCCCGTAGCTGCCGACCGCAACGAGGGCAACACGGCGGGCGTCACCGAGGAGGGCGGTCAGCCAGCCATCGAGAACATCGGTATAGCGACGACCGAACGCCTCGCCTCGAAGCGTCGGATCGGCCAGCAGCGCAGCCCGCTCGCGGCTGATGTCGGGGACCGGTGCGGCGTCGGCCTTCGGCCCCTGCCCTTCCGATGGGCTGTCCTTGTGTCGCATCGCCGCAGAGGCTCAGAGCGCTTCGCCGTCGACTTCTCCGGTGCGGATCCGGATGACCCGGTCGACGGTGGTGATCCAGATCTTGCCGTCGCCGATCTTGCCGGAACGAGCTGCTGCGGCGATGGCGCCTGCGACCTCGCTCGCCCTGGCATCGTCGGTCACGATCTCGAGGCGCATCTTGGGGAGGAAGTCGACCCGGTACTCGGCACCGCGGAACACTTCGGTGTGCCCCCGTTGACGGCCGTGGCCCCGCACCTCGGTGAGCGTGATGCCGTCGATCCCTATGGCGTGCAGCGCGTCGCTCACCTGCTGGACCATGTGCGGCTTGATGACGGCGGTGATGAGCTTCATCGGGATGGTGCCTCTCTGTGGGTGTGGCAGTTCGGGGTCGCGAGCGGCGTGTCGATCGGCGCGCGATGTGTGCGCGATGTGTGCGCGATGCACCGCTCACGCCACGACTTCGATCGTGCACGATGGCCCGGTCGCTCGAGCGAGGCGGGCGTCGAGGGTGACCAGGGTGGCTTCGAGCACTTCGGCGAGCGCGACATACGCCGCGTCCCACCCACGGACCGTATGGCGTAGCTCCCAGACGCGCTCGAGCAGCGCCCTGTGCCCATACCGCTCACCAGGCCAGGACCTCAGGTCATCGACGGCCAACAACGATGATGTCTCATCGAGGTTGCCACGAAGGCTCTCCCGTCGAATGAGGCTGAGCACCTCGATATCGACGATGTGCGGCGCCGCGTGATCCGGGTCCTGCGCGAGGCGGGTCCGAATCAATTCTGCGAGGGGCGTATCCGTGACGACCTCGAAAAGGCAGGACGCATCGACGACGATCATGCCGGCCAGGTTCCCCGCAGTTCGTCGAGGGCTTCGAGCGTGTCCCGACCGCGGCGCATCGCCGGTCGCCGCCGCGTCCGTTCGAGCCATTCGTCGACCGAAGGCCTCGCCGCGAGACGGACCACCTCCCGGCGGAGCAGTTCGGGCACGGACAGGCCGACGCCGGCCGCCCGCTTCGCTATCGCGTCGTACACAGCATCGTCTAGGTCGCGAATCTGCACCGTACGAGGCATCTTCGCACCGTACTATGCAGAACTGCATGTACGGGGTCAGACGGGGTCGGTCGGTGTCTGCGGTGTCTGCGATGTCTCCGATGCCGCCGTCACGGCGCGGCCTTTGGCAACGGCGAGGCGCATCACGTCGCGGTTGCCCTCCTCGCGCAGCAGTCGCAGCGTGACGCTCGTGAGCCGCCAGCCGTCGGGCGTGCGTACGCATTCGTCGGTATAGGTGCCGTACATCGTGTAGCGGTCGCCGCCCTGGCCGGACGTCAGCCAATGCTCTGCGCGCATATGAGCGGTGATGACCGCGGTGTCGCCGTCGATGGCGAAGCGATGCGTGCCGATGAAGTGCTGCGTTGCGTCGAAGCCGGCGAACATTCGCGCGACCGAGCGGACGTAACGCTCCATCGGCAGCCGCCGGGGTGGTGGTTCGGGGGTGAAGTCGCTCATGTCGATAAGCACCTCGTCGACGAAGATCGAGCGCCAGAGGACCCAGTCGTGGTGGTCGAGACCGAATGCGTAGCGGTGAATGAGGTCTCGCAACTCGGACTCATCGGCCAATCGACGCACGAGCGCGGCATCAGAACCTGCGGAAAGGTCGGACATCAGCGTGTTCCTCCGGCCGCAGTCGCGACCCACTCGTCCTGCAACAGCACACCGTCGTTCAGGAGTGCGTCGACCTCGTCCGAGGACCGGCCGAGCCACTGGCTCAGCACCTCCGCGTTGTGCTCGCCCCGGTGTGCCGCGACCCCAACGGCGCTCGTGTCGCTCGCCGACATGCGATAGGGCGAACGGACGACTTCACGGTCGCCTCCGGCCCGGTCGTCGACCCGCACGACGGTCTTGCGGGCCGTCAGGGTCGGTGACTCCATCACCTGGCGGCGCTCGCGCAGCTCGCCCCATGCCAAGCCTGCGTCGTCGAGCGCCTTCAGTACCGCGGCACGATCGGGCAGTCCGCACAGGAACGCCGTTGCGCAGGCGCGGCGGTCGGCCATCTTGGTGGCAAGGTCGGCGTCCTTCGGCGAAGGGTCAACAAGGCCATGCACCGCAGAGAGCTGGTGCCACACCCAACGCAGCCCACCGGCCAGGTTCACCGGTCCGCAGGCCGTGTTCCAGACCTCGCCGTTGATCTTCTCGGCCTCCGAATCGTCGATGCTGAAGATGATCATGTCGCTGGAGAACGCCATCGCGTCCATCATTGCGATGTCGATGTACTGACCGATACCGGTCTGATCACGGACCCGCAGCGCGGCCATCACGCCGATCACGCCATGCATGCCGGAGAGCACGTCCGCGGCGCTGAAGGACAGGTCGAGCGGATGCACACCCTCGTGCTGTTCGATGAGCCCGGTCTCGGCGTGGATGACCGACGCATACGCAGCGCGCTGCGACTCGGGCCCATCCTGACCGAAGCCGCTGATGGACATCATCACCAGCCGCGGGTTGCGGGCCGAGAGCGCAGGCCAGTCGAGGCCGTAGCGGGTGAGCACGCCGGGCCTGAAGTTCTCGATCACGATGTCGGATACGGCCGCGAGGTCGGCCACCAGTTCCGGCCCGCCGGGCTTGCGGAGGTCGACGCAGACGTTGCGCTTGCCGCAGTTCTGCTGCGTGAAGTACGTCGACAGCCCGGCCGTCTTGCGACCCCAGATGCGGGTGACGTCGCCCTCGGGAGGCTCGACCTTGACGACTTCGGCGCCCAGATCCGACAGCACCCGTCCGGCGACCGGACCCGCGAACACGCGGGAGAGGTCGAGCACGCGCACGCCCTCGAGCGGACGGGGCGCGGTCGGCACGGTGGGAGCGGCGGGCGCGGCGGGCGCGTTCACAGCATCCGCCCGTGCGAGAGCGAGCGGTCGGCCTCGGCCATGTCCTGCTGTTCGCGGATGAACTTCAGCAGGTGGGGATGGGTGAAGACCCAGAACTTGCCGTGCACGATGGCATCGAGGACGAGCTTGCCGACCTCGTCGGGAGGCATCCCGCTCGACAGCAGGTTCGACATCTTGGCGCCCAGCTTCTCGCCCGCCGCTGTGGCCGGTGCCCGCTCCCCCGCCGCCTGACGCCGGCTGTGGACGCTGTTGCGGCCGATGTCGGTGTTGATCGGCCCAGGGCACAGCACCGACGCGTGATGCGCAGTCTTGCCGATCCGGAACTCGCGTTCGAGGGTCGCCATCAGCGCGATCACGCCGTGCTTGGCCACGTTGTACGGGCCGACAGCAGCACCGGCGAGGAGCCCGGCGACCGACGACGTCGAGTTGATGTGCCCCGACGGACTGCGCCCGATGAGCGGCTGGAACACCTTCACGCCGTAGATGGGGCCCCACAGGTCGACACCGAGGGTCCACTCCCAATCTTCTATCGTCGTGTCGGCCAGCTTCGAGAACGTGGCCACTCCGGCGTTGTTGCAGAGCACGTCGACCCGGCCGTGCGCGTCCATCACGCCGTCGGCGAGGGCTTGGACGTCGGCCAGTTTCGAGACGTCGGTGCAGATGCCGATCGCGTCGTGGCCGGCATCGCGCATCGACGCGGCCGTCGCCTCGAGGCGCTCGGCGTCGAAGTCCGCAAGCACCACCGACATGCCGGCACCGGCAAAGGCGCGGGCCATCCCGAGGCCGATTCCCCCGGCTGCGCCGGTGATCACAGCGACCCTTCCCTGCGGTTCGAACACCACGTCCTCGCTCATCGGCGGGATGGTAACGGGCGGACACGCCGCCGCGCCTGTCCTGCCCCCGGCCTGTCCCTGACCTGGTAACGGAAGGGGACGCGCTGGTAGGGTCGATGGCCGACCTTCGGCTCGCCGGGCGACCGTCGAGACCCCAACACTCAGCTCCAGAGGTGCGAACGTGATTCTCAAGCCAGGAATGCGACTGCAAAGCGCAACGTGCGATGCGCAGGTGATCGTGGTGCGTGGGGCAGGCGACTTCGACATCCGCTGCGGTGGTCAGCGGGTGGCGCCGGTAGGCGAGGCGGTCGAGCGGGTCCCGGCCGACGAGGCCCATTCAGGCGGCACCTTGCTGGGCAAGCGCTATGCCGACGACGAAGCCGGCGTCGAGCTCCTCTGCACGAAGGCCGGTGCCGGTTCGCTGTCGGTCGGTGACGCGCCACTCCTCGTCAAGGGCGCCAAGGCGCTCCCCGCGTCCGACTGACGCGCCTACCTCACCCAATCCGACACGCCGCCCACACAGCTCCGCCATGACTCCGAGACGACTCCTATGTGCGCGTACTTCCTGAGGTCGCTATGAACATCATGATCCTTCTCGAGATGGCCGCCCAGGCCAATCCTGAGCGCATCGCCCTCGGCTCGCTCGAAGGCGGGCTCACGTACGGTCGGCTCTTCGAGCTGGCCGGGGGTCTCGCCACGGATCTGCGGTCGCGCGCAGACGCGGCACCCCGGCTCATCTACACCGACGAGGCCACACCGGCACTGCCCGTCGCCCTGTTCGGTGCGTCATGGGCGGGCGTGCCGTTCGTGCCCGTCAACTATCGCCTGGCCGACGATCGCCTGCGCGCGTTGGTTGGAAAGCAGACACCGGCGCTGCTCGCGCACGGCCCCGAAGCCGGCGGCCGAACGGCTGACATCGACGGCATCGAGCAGATCACCAGCACTGGGCTGTCGGCCCTCGCGGCGGCTGCGACACCTCCCGGCGAGAGCGACTGGTCGCTCGACGGAGAGGACGTCGCCATCTTCCTGCACACCTCGGGCACCTCGGGCGAACCGAAGGTCGCGGTGCTCCGCCAGCGCCATCTCGTGTCGTACGTGCTCGGCTCGGTCGACTTCCTCGGTGCGGAGGAGGACGAGGCCACACTGGTCTCCGTTCCCCCGTACCACATCGCCGGAATGAGCGCGATCCTGACGGCAACATATGGCGGCCGGCGCCTCGTGCAGCTGCCGTCGTTCGAGCCGGCGCTCTGGGTCGAGACAGCCCGCCGCGAGCACATCACCCATGCCATGGTCGTACCCACGATGATGGCCCGCATCCTCGAGGTGCTCGGGGCCGACAGGCAGGGGCTACCCGACCTGCGCCACCTGTCCTACGGCGGCGGCCGCATGCCGGTTCCGGTCATCGAGCAGGCGCTCGACTTGCTGCCTCATGTGAACTTCGTGAACGCCTACGGGCTCACCGAGACGAGTTCGTCAGTCTCCGTCCTCGACCCCGACGACCACCGCGCCGCCATCGAAACCGATGACCCTGCTGTGAGAGCACGCCTCGGCTCGGTCGGCAAGCCACTCCCGACCGTGGAGATGAGCATTCGCGACGCCAACGGCGATGAGGTCAACCAAGGTGAACGCGGCGAGGTTTGGGTTCGGGGCGAGCAGGTGTCGGGCGAGTACGGCGGCACCAGCGTGTTGAACGACGAGGGCTGGTTCCCGACCAAGGACGCCGGCTGGCTCGACGATGGCGGCTATCTCTTCCTCGACGGGCGCATGGACGACGTCATCGTGCGCGGCGGCGAGAACCTGTCGCCCGGCGAGATCGAAGACGTCCTCCTGATGCATCCGGCCATCCACGACGCCGCAGTGCTCGGCGTGCCCGACACCGAGTGGGGTGAGGTCGTGGCTGCCGTCGTCGTCCTCGAAGAGGGCCAGACGCTCACTGAGGACGAGGTACGGACGTGGGTCACATCGCAACTGCGTTCCTCCCGCACGCCGGCCATCGTCCGGTTCCGCGATGAGCTCCCCTACAGCGACACGGGCAAGATGCTCCGACGGGTCCTCAAGCCGGAGCTACTGGGGTCCTAAGCGCGCTTAGCTCTTCGGTTCGGGTCGTCGTGGTCTAGTGCTGGGCGTCGCCAGCGGCGGACGGGTCGAGCCACGCGTTGAACGCCGGCTTGCGCTTCTGGGCGAAGGACGCGCCGCCTTCCTTTGCGTCGGCATGGTGGTCGGTGATCGCAGTGCGCACGGCGATGTCCTCCATGGCCCGCTCGAACGACGACTCGGCAGCGACATAGAGGGATCGCTTCAGCATGCGCATCGCGACCTGCGGACCCTCGGCCAGTTCGGTGGCCAGCGCGAGTGCACGTGGCAGCAACTCTTCCGGAGCAGTCAGCTCCGTCACAAGCCCGAGCGAGAGCGCCTCCTCGGCATCCACGATGCGCTTGCGCATGAGGAAGTCCATGGCCCGCGCGATCCCGAGATGTTGCACCAGGAGGTAGTGCCCGCCTTCGTCGGGGAGGAGGCCGAAGCGCAGCGTCGCGCTGCCGAGCTTGGCCTCCGTCGACGCGATGCGGAAGTCGCACGACAGGGCGAGCGACAGCCCGGTCTGGATGGCGAACCCGTTCAGCGCGGCAATGGTGAGCTTGTCGAGGTTGCGCACGGCGAGGTTGAGGGCCTGCGAGAAGTAGCGCAGCCCGTTGTAGGTGCCCACCGCGTTGTCGTGGCCCCCACCGATGCGCGGCACCGTCGTCGGGTCCGGCCGGTGATACGCCTTGAGGTCGTCACCGGCGATGAATGCACGGCCCGTTCCGGTCATCACGATGACACGCACGTCGTTGCTCATCTCGGCGAATGCAAGGAACTCGATCAGGTCGCGCTTGAGCCCCTGCGTCATGGCGTTCATCCGCTCGGGCTCGTCGAACGTGACCAGCGCGATGCCGGGGTCGTGGGTGGTGACGGTGAAGCCGGTGAACGACTGCGGCCCACGCATGCTCAGCGGCCCTCGAAGACGGGGGTGCGCTTCTCGAGGAACGCGCGGGCGGCTTCCTTCGAGTCCTCGGTCCGCCCGGAACGCACATGTCGGTCGGCCTCGCGGTCGAGCTGAGTCGAGAAGTCGACGTCCAGCGAATCATTCAGGTTGGCCTTGATCGAACGAAGCGTGAGCGGCGCGAAACCCGCCGCCCGTTCGGCCTTGCCCCGGACGAAGTCGAGCAGCTGGTCGTCGGGCAGCACGGCCGAGACCAAGCCGATGCGAGCTGCGTCGGCAGCGCCGAACTTCTCCGCCAACAAGTAGAGCTCACGGGCCTTGCCCGGTCCGACGATTCGCGGCAGCGTCCACGTGCCACCGAAGTCGCCCGAGAGGCCGGCGGTCATGAACGCGGTGTTGAAGACCGCCGACTCGGCGCAGTAGCGGATGTCCGTGGCGCAGGCCCAGGAGAAGCCTGCGCCGGCACAGGGACCGTTGATGGCGGCGAACGTCACCTTGGGCATGTCGTGCAGCAGCTGCGACGTGCGCATGTGCTGGCGCAGGTTGGCGATGTCGCCCTCGACGGTGTGCTTCGGCGCCGGCGTGTCCGATGCTTGGCCGCTGGCGGTGGGTGTTCCACTTGCCTGGCCACTTGCCGGCGCGGCCATCCCCTGCAGGTCCCCGCCGGCACAGAACCCACGTCCGGCACCCGTGAGGATCACCGCCCGTACGGCATCGTCCGACGCCGCTTCCTGCATCGCTGCGTGCGCCTCGCTCAGCAATGCCGGGCTCATCGTGTTGAGCCGCTCCGGTCGGTTCAGCGTGATCGTGGCAACTCCGCCTACGACCTCGTACAGGACGGTGTGTTCCATTGGCGCTCCCCGGTGCATGTGGTGGCTTGTGTCGGTGGCGCACTCTCGCGCCGCGCGTCGGAAAGGTCCGAATCGCGTGTGAACAGTTCGCGAACGGACGTTTCCCGCTGGGCCACCGGGGAGCGCACTCCCGTAGGGTCGGCCCATGACGCCGGATGCTCCGTCCCCACTCGCCGACTTCATCGCCGGCCTCCCGAAGTGTGAACTGCATGTCCACCTCGAAGGCACACTGTCGCCGGAACTGAAGCTGACCCTCGCCGACCGCAACGGCATCCAACTCGGCCAGACCACCGTCGAGGAGGTCGAGGCGACGTACCGGTTCGACTCGCTCTCGAGCTTCCTTGCCGTCTACTACCCGGCGATGAACGTGCTCCAGACCGACGACGACTTCTTCGACCTGGCCTACGCCTACCTCACGAAGGCGGCCTCGCAAGGTGTGCGCCATGCCGAGATGTTCTTCGACCCACAGGCCCATACCAGCCGAGGGGTGCCGTTCCCGACAGTGATCCGCGGGTACCGGCGAGCGATCATCACCGCGCAGCGCGAACTCGGCATCTCGGCGGAGCTGATCTTGTGCTTCTTGCGCGACCTCTCGGCCGAGTTCGCGATGGCAACACTGATGGAAGCGCTCCCGTACAAGGACTCGATCATCGGCGTGGGCCTCGATTCCGACGAGCGGGGAAACCCGCCGTCGAAGTTCGCCGCCGTGTTCGCCAGGGCACGATCCGAGGGCTTCATGCTCACGATGCACTGCGACATCGATCAGATCGACAGCATCGAACACATCCGCCAGGCCATCGAGGAGATCGGCGTGGACCGCATCGACCATGGCACCAACATCGTCGAATCGCCGGCTCTTGTCGACGAGGTGAAGCGGCGCGGTATCGGCCTCACGTGTTGTCCCATGTCGAACAGCTTCGTCACCGCCGATATGAAGGCCACCGAGATGGTGCAGCTCCTGCGCGATGGCGTGAAGGTGACGGTGAACTCGGACGATCCGGCCTACTTCGGCGGCTACATGACCGAGAACTATGCCGCCCTCGCCGATCACGCCGGGCTCGGCAAGGACGACCTCCGGCTGCTCACGGCAAACGCGTTCGAGGCCGCATGGCTCACGCCGAAGGCCCGCGACGGATTTCTCGCAGAGCTTGGCGATTACTGCGACGGCCATCGGCGCTGACGACGCCGAGCGGCACTTGCGGCACTCGCGGCACGAGCGGCCGACGGGCCGCAACAGCGCCCCATGCGGCCGCAGCCGCGCACGCCACGGCCCCGACCAGGAAGCCGGCACGGGCGGTGAACATCTGACACACGAGACCGAGGATCGGACCGCCGATCGGCGTGCTGCCGAGCAGCAGCATGGCCTGCAGCGCCAGCACCCGACCGCGCATCTCGGGCGCGGCCCGGGTCTGCACGATGGCGGTCGATGACGTCATGAACATGATGCTGGCGAACCCGATGAAGAGCGCGACCGGGTACGAGGCCCACAGTGTCGGGACGGCGGCCATGACGGCCATGGCAACACCGAAGAACGCGGCGGCCACGACGACATGGCGCACCTCGATCGACTTCTTCCGGGCCGCGGCGAGAGCACCGATGAACGATCCGACGCTCACCGCCGAATAGAGCAGCGTGAACGTTGTATCCGTACCGTGGAACGTCTTCTTCACGAACAACGGGAGCACGACCGAGAAGTTGAAGGCGAACGTGCCGATCACGGACATCATGGCCAGCGGGACGAACAGCTCCGGCATCGAACGTACGTAGCGGAGCCCGGTGAGCAGCTGTCCTTTCGCCCGTGCGGCAACGGGGCCGGGCCGCAACTCGGCCTTGTTCATGCGGGCCAGGCCGTAGAGCACGGCGAGGTAGCTGATGCCGTCGATGGCAAAGCACCAGCCGTAGCCAACCGTGGTGATCAGCAGGCCGGCGATGGTCGGGCCGAACACGCGCGCACCGGTCATCAAGGCCGAGTTCAGGCTGACCGCGTTCTGCACGTCCTGGACGGGCACCATCTCGACCACGAACGAACGCCGAGTCGGGTTGTCGAAGGCCGTGCAGACGCCGCCGATCATGGCCACGCCGTACAACGCGAGCAGCGGCGGGTTGCCCATGAACGCCAGCGTCGCGAGCAGGAACGACTGCAGCATGGCGCAGGTCTGGACGATCATCAGCAGCCGGCGCTTGTCGCTGCGGTCGGCCACCACTCCGGTCCACATGCCGAGGACGAGCATGGGCAGGAACTGGAAGGCCGTCAGCAGGCCGACGCGGAACCCGTTGTTGTTCGTGAGGTGGAGCACCAGCAGCGACTGGCCGATGAGGGTCAGCCAGTTGCCGGTCTGCGAGATGAACTGGCCGGCGAAGAAGAGTCGGAAGTTGCGGTGGCGCAGGGAACGGAACGTGTCGTTGGCCTCGGTCGCGAAGCGGCTCATGGCTGCCCGTCAGCGGTTGGGAGCGAGGTGAGCTTCTCGAGGACGTCGACGGCCGCATCGAGGCGTGCCCGTTCGTCGCTGGTGAGGTCATCGAGCCGCGCCGCCAGCCACTCGGTACGCCGGGTGCGGGTGACGTCGAGCTGCCGACGACCCGCAGCTGTCGCCGACACCCGGCAGATCCGCTTGTCCGCGGCGTCGCTGCTGCGGCGGACGAAGCCGCTCGCCTCCAACTTCTCGACCACCTTCGTTATCGTCGGCGGCGACACCTGTTCGTGCGCCGCAAGTTCCCCGAGGGTGATCGGCCCTCGCTTGGCCACCGTGAACAACGCACCGGTCAGTGCCGAGCTGTAGCCGCCAGGGTCCTGCTGGCGCAGAAGCCGGGCGAGGCGGTTCACGGACATACGCAGCCGGGTTGCGGTGTCGTCGGGTCCGGAGGGCATGGTTTCCATCCTAGGCCAGATAGTTAGTAAGGCAAACTATTCATGAGGTGATCCGATGACGGGAGGGCTGACGTTCTGCTCGGCCTTGCCGGTACGACAACGACCGAGTTGGATGAGTCGCATGCTCGTCCCGTCCAACCTCCGGCATCTCCCGCTCACCTCGGTGCAGTGAGTGGACGCTGCCGAGTTCGCCGCGCTGGTGCCGGAGCTCGACGTGGCCGACCTCGCCCGCAGCCGTACGTTCTACGTCGACCTCGTCGGATTCACCGAGTTGTTCGGACGCCAACACGAGGCATTTGTCTACTTGCGCCTGGGTCGCGCCGATCTCATGCTGGAACAGGCCGACGGCCCCGGGCGGCGATTCCGGACTGCGCCGCTCGACGTACCGTTCGGCCGGGGCATGAACCTCCAGATCGAGCACCCCTTCCTTGACGCGGCCCACGATCGCCTCGTTGCTGCCGGAGCCGACTTCATTGTTCCCCTCGAGACGCGGATCTACGAGACGGGAACGACTGCGGTATCAGTGAGACAGTTCGTCGTGGCCGATCCCGATGGCTATCTCATCCGGCTGCAGCAGCGCAGTTCTTCCGGGCCCTTGGGACGCCCGCCAGACGGCCTCGCCTCCTGATCTCGAGTGTCGAGTGGGCGGACGCAAGCGCTCCGAACTTCGAATGCCGCGTCGGTTCGATGCGGATCGGTCTCGACAACCATCGGCGGGCCGCACTTCTGCGCAATCGATTCGGGAGACGCGGTGCAGGCCTCGGTCTCCTACGGCAATCGCCTTCGAACACGCTCGGCCC
>JAYUDQ010000101.1:0-6714 GCA_043739745.1 Acidimicrobiia bacterium
ACGACGCGTCGCAGTTCGACGAGTGGGGTGTTTCCGATGCCGGCAAAGACCCCGTTCGATGAATTTTGCATTCGACTTCCCCGTTCGTGTTCCGCGCACTCCTTCTACCCGATGGATTCGATTCAACCGTCGATGGATGACGCCAGCTGCAACGGCCGAGTGCCGGGGTCTCAAACAACTGGAGACCGCACACACACCTCGCCGTTCCGACACGCCCTGGATGGACGGGTATTCAGGCACGAACCTTCGACGCGAGGACGTCGGCGGCATGGATCTCGGGCGGCGAGGCGAGGAGCCTGTCGGCGTTGGCCATCAACGCGGCGGCAATCGGTCCGTTGAGATGCGCTTGTCGTTGCGCATCTCCGGGAAACGCGTCGACGATCCAGAACGTGTGGTCATCGGTGCGCAGCGCGAACCACACCGGTGTGCCCTCCTCCGCATTCGCGAGTTCCACCGCCCCTGCGAGGAATTGGGCGACCTCGTCTTTGGTCTCGT
The DNA here is from genome assembly GCA_043739745.1 of Acidimicrobiia bacterium. GTDB lineage: Bacteria > Actinomycetota > Acidimicrobiia > Acidimicrobiales > JANYDT01 > JAYUDQ01. The sequence goes on from JAYUDQ010000101.1 coordinate 496, forward strand.
CCTTCGCGATCATTTTGACGACTAACGCAACGCTGAGCATCGCTCTCCTCAGTCTCCTGTCCAGCGCGGGTCGCCCCGAAGACGATGCTCACGGTAGAGCACCCGGCCGTCAGCAGCCAGCGGCCAGCGGCGATACGACAGTGACCGACCCGAGTGCGTCATGCACGCCGCGCTTGTCGGAATCAATCGATTTTTCCGTCGAGCTCTCGAGTCGGGGGTGGGTGCCAGCGGATCGGCGAACAAGATCCAGTCGGATCGTATGCGGACGACGGCGGCACGAATCCTCAACGAGGCGACACTCATGCCGCATTTCAACGCGGGCCCGCGTGCCGCGCGAGTGGCGGACCGCATTGTGGAGCGCCTCCTGAACGATCCGGTACGTGGCCACCTCGACCGCAGCGGGGAGCACCGGCATCGGTTCAGACCGCCAACGTCGATCGCCATCCTTTCCCCCGCCGAATTGCGCAGCCGCAGCGCCGGATCGCGCCGAGGAGGGTTCGGTCGTCAAGTGCCGGGCGTCGGAGGTCGTCGACAAGCCGCCGGACCTCCGCTTCCGACGGCGCTGACAGGCCGACGATCAGGTCAAGGAGGCTCGACGCCCTCCGTCAAGTCCGTAGGCACCATCTCACGGACGATCTCGGCCTTCATCGCCACGCTGGCGAGCTGCGGGCCGAGCCCATCGTGAAGGTCCCGCCGGAGCCGGCGCCGCTCCTCCTCGCGTGCGGTCACCAACTGCTGCCGCGAGCGGTGCAGGTCGGCCAACAAGCTCAGGGCCTCGTCGCGCAGGTGGAGCGCGTGGATGGCCAGCCCGGCACGGTGGCTGAGGTTCTGGAGCACTCGTAGATCGGAAGGTCCGAGCGCCCGCTCCCGGGACCGCGGCGATACAACCAGCTATCCGACCTCGGCCCCCGGCATGGGTGAGGGGAACACGGGTAGGCGCCGTTCCCAACGTGCCGACGGACGCGATTTGCGCCGTTGCTCCGGTGCCGTGCGCAGCCTCCATGGCCACGTAGAGCAGCCGGTTCGCCGCTGCCTGGATCCGGGCTCGGATCCGACACCCTTCGGTGCCGGTAGACCTGCACGCCGATGATGCTGGCCAGAGAAAGGAGGAAGCCTGGCGGCCGTTGACACCCCCAACCGAACACCTCCACGCGCGCCTTCAGCGGCGACGGAACGGTCGCGAAGTTCATCAACGACCGGTCGAGCGAGGCCCTGTCGCCAATCCAGCCGGTCGACGCCACATGCGGGCGATCCGTCCACGACGCCTGCCTACCCGTCGCAGGACGCCGGTCACTAGCACCTGGTGATCGACTGAAAGCCGAGTCGAACGCGTCACCCCAACGCATGCTTGCGTGGAGGCGTAGATCCGGGACCGGGCAGAAAACGGGATTGCGATAGGTCCTACTGAGGCAACCCACTACGACCAAAGTCGCATCGACATCTGGGGTGTCGTTCCATCATGCTCACCACGCTGCACCCTTGGACCACCCCAAACAGAAAGCAGGACGTGATGCGTTTGAAGACGAAGTTGGCTGCAGTTGGCGTTGTTTTGATGGCAGCTCTCGTACACCCGCTTCCAGCATTCGCGTCGGGGTCCGGTGGTAGCGGAAGTGGAGGCGGTGCACCCGCCTGCGCAACGATCGTCACTGATGTCCCGTACACCTTCGGTCGCGGCAGTCTGAAGTTCGTCTTTGCCGCCACCCTTACCAATTGCGGAACGACAGCCACGAAGTACACGATGAAGGTCTCCGACGTCTCGACCCACGCCGACCCGCTCTGTGCCATCAACTCGAGTAGCTACACCATCAACTTCCCGATTCCTGCCGGCGCGTCGCAGTGGTACTGGCAGGCGACAGGAGCAGGCGTCTGCGTCACCGATCACTACGACCTCAAAGTCGAAGTGTTCTCGGGCAGCACCGCACTCACAACCGCTACCGTTGGCTGGAACTGAGCCCACTCGCTCCCCATCCTCAGGCACGGTGCCATTAGCCTTGGACAAGCGGCGCCTCCCGGGTATTCAGTCGGACCGAAATTCGCGTTCCCGCGGGTCAGTGCGAGGGCATCTGCCGGGAAGCATGACGTCCGCGGCGAACGCCGCTGGGCTGCCAGCAGGGAAGTACTCGTCGCCGTTGACAGACAGGCGCAGAACGGCGGATGATCGAACCAATGATGAGGCGGGCGGAGACTACGCGCCGCGCTAGCCCTACTGTTAAGCGTCGTAGTGGTGGTTTGGTCAGCGGTAGGCCGAAGTGCTGTTGCGAACGCCTTTCCCTTCCGACGCTGCCTGGTCGGTGGGAGCGTGAGGCCCGCTATGACACGAGAGCGTTGCCGTCACGCTGGCGGCATCTCGATATGGTCACATGGCAGATCGAGATCTGACCTCGATGATCTGCCCGCGTGGCTGGCCACGAGAACGGACAAGACAATCACCGAACAGCCGGTGACCCTCGTCAGCGAGAAATCGGTGCAGCAGAGTCAGACGCTCACCGAGCACCTCCCGCGGATTCTCGAAGCATGACTGCCCACAAAGTCTCGCCGACCCCCGACCAAAACGCGAGTACTTCAGCACCCACCTATCGCGTCTTATTCGTGGTCGGTCTCTACTGACAATGCTCGCGCCCGTCGAGACCGGCCTCCAACACCAGCGCGTGAGATCAGCGAGCAGGCCACCCGGCCTTTTCAGCTTCGCCCCTGCGCTTGGCCCGCCCCGGAAGCTGCTGCGCGGGCTTCTGGTCAACCACCGTTGACACATCAGACATAAGTCCTGCTGTCCGAAGATCCGGGCAACACAAACGCGTGCGATCGAGACGAACGCCGGCGAGCCGCCGCCGAAGTCGGCGACGTCAGGCGAGCAGCCCTCTACCGACACCTCCGCCGAACAACCTCCTGCCGCGTCGGAAGGCCGACCGACCACGGAAGATCACCAAAGTTAGCCGATGCCGAGTTTCGAACACCAAGAACGCCTCCAATGCCGTCAGCGCCAGAGCGTCTACCACTGGCGAAATCGCTCGGCGAGTATCCACCAACCCGCTGGCGTATCACGCTCACGAGGCGCATACTTGCCGCACCCAATCCGTCCGGAAGCCGGGGGCGGCTCAAGGCGGCATTCAGCAATGCGTGCGCGGGTACCCGCATCCTTGTCCCGGCACTTCGGAGGAATCATGCCAACCATCAACGGACCGCGACATCGCACCGTGCGGCGCGGGACCAAGGCGAACGTCGTGGTGGCCGTGTGCATCGGCATCCTGGCAGTCGGCGCGACCGCCGGCGCGTTGCCGATCTCCGGCAAAGCGGCATCGAAGGCCAAAGCAAAGGTAGGGCCACCGACCTGGGTCGTGAACATGCAGGTGCACGGCGTCGCAACCGGCGCCAAGGGCGACCGGGGAACCGTCGATCTCTCGATCGATCAAGCGGTCTTCGTCGGGGCCTTCGTGAACTCGCCGCAGTACACCAGCGGCCTCGCCACGGCGGGCACCTTCACCGAGTCGTGGACCGAGTCGGGCGAATGCTCGTCCAACAAGGCGGCCGGGTCTGGGCCTGTCGCAGCGAACGATCCGGAGATTCGTACATCTGTCAGCTTCTTCCTACACAAGGGCGCTCGCATCGGCGTGATTGACGTCCCGCAACCAGCAATGAAGGTCACGGAATCAACACCCACGTGCGGACAGCGGCCGCCCCTAGAGGTCGGCGCCCAACTTGTATCCGACCTTCAGATCTACGTCGACCGATGCGACGGCTTGCCCATCGTCAACCGGGGACCTGGTGGACCACTGTCGAAGACCACCCCATTGAAGTTCAAATTCAGTTGCACGGCCTCCGGGGCCAAGCCCGTCAGCGACGGCTGGACGACCACCGGCACCGTGAGCGGGGACGTCACCTACACCGGTCCGACTCCAAACCTAGCCAGCTATGTGACCGCAGGCTGAACGACCTGAAAGGTGAGGGGCGGGGGCCCCGAGGCCAACGTCGGATATCTGGGCGAGACCGACCAAGCGGTAGCGACGACCCCAGCGATCAGCACCAACCGTGACCGTCTGTTCAGGATGATGAGCGCGGTGATCATCGGGCTCTACGGGTGTCAGGCCGGTTGAAAAACGAGGCGCTTATCGGCGGGGAACGCCATCCGAACGCCATGCTGTTCCACCTCGGCCACAGAGATCATCTCGACCCGTCACGTACTTCGCACCTCGCTGAGGATCGGAGGCTCGGCGCGCGATTTCGCCGAGCGGATCCGCGTATCCGCCCGGATTTCGGGCAGAGGGTCCCCGACTGGCATCGTGTCGCCGACGCGCGGACTATCGGCCGTTAAAACGCCCAGATCGCCAACGACCTATTGATGGGTGACGAGTAGGTGAAGAGTCATCTTTCGCGCTCCCATGCCAAGCTCCGTGACCGCCAACCGCACCGAGTTGGCCGCGCTGAACGTAGGGCGGATCTGCACGGCGACCGCCGTCTACGCGCGGCGAAGGTCGAAAGACCACGGACCCGCTCTCCCCACCCAATACGCGTAGGGCCATCCGACCGCGCTGGACGTGTCACGTTCCCCGGCAACGTGACGACTTCCGCAGTACTGCCTGGTCCGCGTTACCTCGGCGTGACCCGGCGCCACGTGATGTATGTCGTGACGTCCAACCCGTCGACTTGTGTCGTCGGTGTGTTGAAGATCGCCAGCGCGCCGTCGAAGGTAACGTGGCGGAGCACCTCGGTGCCGATCAAGTTCGCGTCCGCGGCGCCGTGCGGCGTCAGGATGAAAATGCGCCGGTCATCATCGACGACGTAGGTGCCGAAGGTCGCCAAGAAGCTCGGCTGGTCGCGTCTGCGGCCGGGGTCCGTCAACTGGACCGAGTAGTGGCCGGCCGAGTCGAACATGAACATTCCGATGGGGTGTTCGCCATACGGATGGGTGATCTCCCCGTCGGAGCGGCGCGACTCAAGAGCCACCAGTTCGAAGGTTCCGACCAGTTCATCCTGAAGTCCCACGGACGTAACCTCCGTCGCCGTCGCTGGCCGCAAGCCTCAAATGATACTCGAAGTGGGCGGCGCGGGCCGACAGCGGAGAGACCATAGTGCGTTGCGGTCGTTCACCCAGCCCGGCACCCAACATCCCAGACAGGTTGGACTCCGGCTTCATCCCGTCTGGGCGCGACAATCGGTACTATGGCGCTACGGGTCCTGAGGATCGAGGTCGACGGGCGATGAGGGGACATCCCAAGCGGCCTCTCACGCCCGTCGTCGTCGTCGACGGATTCGTTCCCGGTGGTCCAAGGCGAGTTCGTGGCGATGCAACTGGCGCGCCATGCCGGCCTGAACGTGGCCCCGGTGGAGCTCGCACACGCTGCAGGCCGCGACGCGTTGCTCGTCGAACGTTTCGACCGTGACGTTGCCGGCCGCCGCCGGCGGGTGGTGTCCGCGCTCACCATGCTGGGCTTGACGACGTTCCCGGAGGGCCGCAACGCCACCTACGTCGACTTGGCCCACAAGATCCGTGAGCTGTGCGTGGATCCTGATGCCACGCTGCGCGAGTTGTTTGCCCGCATAGCGTTCAACATGTTGTGCGGCAATACTGACGATAATGGCCGCAACCATGCGTGTCTCATCGATCCTGCTGGTCTGATGCTGAGTCCGGCGTTTGACATCTGCCCACAGGCTCGTACTAGGCGCGATGCCCATCAAGCGATGGCATTCGCTTCTGACGGTGGCCGCGCCGCCCATGTCGGGGATCTGGTCGCGGCGGCCGCGGTGTACCACTTAGACCGTGTCGACGCTCAGGCGATCGTGGAGCATCAAGTGGCGGTGATCCATGGTGGGTGGGACGAGGTGTGCGACACCGCGGAGCTGACCGATTCGCAGCGTGCCGCGTTCATGCAACGCCAGTTCCTGAACCCCGACGTGTTCGACTGACTCCGCAACCCCGCCAAAGCCTTGCAGTTCACGCCCACAGCGGGCCCCGACCGAACCGGCCGATTGGGGGTCCTCTGGGAGACCCGGTCCCGACGGTGCTGATCCCGGTACACCGCCGGGGACCGCAGGTCGCCGGTGGGTCAGTAAGGCGCGACGAACCTTCTACTTCGACGGGACATAGCCGTCGAGTGAGCGCGGCCCGCCCGGGCGGCTCCGAAGCGACCACACACCAGTCGCGGGCACGCCGTCCTGGAGACGCCGTGATGAAGGCCTCTCGTTCAGTGGCTGAACCCGAGCCCGTAGTAGCGCGACAGCTCG
>JAYUDQ010000102.1:0-6713 GCA_043739745.1 Acidimicrobiia bacterium
GCGCGGCGTTGCCGCCGATCAGCCGATCGAGCCTTCCATCTGCAGCTCGACGAGACGGCTCCACTCCACCGCGAACTCCATCGGCAGCGTCCGGGTGACTGGCTCCATGAAGCCGTTCACGATCATGGCCATCGCCTGCTCCTTCGACAGCCCGCGGGACTGAAGGTAGAAGAGCTGGTCGTCGCCGACCTTGGACACCGTGGCCTCGTGCCCGATGTGCGCAACCGCGGTGCCGGGGTTGCGCTCGATGTACGGATACGTGTCGGACCGGCTCTCCCCGTCGAGGATGAGCGCGTCGCACTGGACGTGCGAGCGCACGTTCTCGGCGCCTTCTTCGACCCTCACGAGGCCGCGGTAGCTGGTGCGGCCACCGTCTTTGGAGATGGACTTCGAGATGACGTTGCTTGTCGTCTCCGGCGCCGCATGCACCATCTTCGATCCCGTGTCCTGATGCTGACCTTCGCCCGCATACGCCACCGACAACACCTCACCGGTTGCCTTCGGGCCCATCAAATAGATCGCCGGATACTTCATGGTGAGGCGCGAACCGATATTGCCGTCGATCCACGACACCCGCGCCTCAGCCTCGGCCCGGGCCCGCTTCGTGACGAGGTTGAACACGTTGTTCGACCAGTTCTGAATCGTCGAATAGGTGATGTGGGCACCTTCCATGGCGATCAGCTCGACCACCGCAGAATGGAGTGAATCCGAGCTGTAGACCGGTGCCGAGCAGCCCTCTACGTAGTGGACCTTCGAGCCCTTGTCGGCGATGATCAGGGTCCGTTCGAACTGGCCCATGTTCTCTTTGTTGATGCGGAAGTACGCCTGCAGCGGCATCTCCACCGTCACGTTCTCGGGCACATAGATGAACGATCCGCCGGACCACACGGCGCTGTTCAGTGCGCTGAACTTGTTATCCGCAATGGGGATGATCGTGGCAAAATACCGCTTCACGATCTCCGGGTATTCGCGCAATGCCGTATCCATATCGCAGAAGATGACACCCTGAGCTTCGAGGTCTTCTCTGTTGCGGTGGAATACCACTTCGCTTTCATATTGCGCGGTCACCCCTGCGAGGTACTTCTGCTCTGCTTCCGGGATACCGAGCTTCTCATAGGTCTTGCGGACGGACTCGGGGAGCGCATCCCACGAGTCGACCTGACCCTCCATCGGCTTCACGTAGTAATAGATGTCGTCGAAGTAGATCTGCGACATGTCGCCACCCCAGTTGGGCATCGGCTTCTTGTAGAACACGTCGAGCGCGCGCAGGCGGAACTTGCGCATCCAGTCGGGTTCGCCCTTCATCCACGACATCTCCTCGACGATGTCGCGACTCAGCCCCCGCTTGGGCGTGAACACGTAATCATCAACGTCATCGGCCCAGCCGAGCTTGTACTTACCGAGATCGAGATCCTGAACGGTGGACATGAGGGCTCCTGCGCTGCTTCGGGGGGTTTCTCCTATGGAGATAGTAACAACCCCTGGTCCCTACGGCTTCCCGTTCCACCTGCGCCGACGCTGAAACCGCACTACCGTCGAAGAATGCACCTACTTTCCACTCGCTTCCGTGTTTTCCTGATAATTCTCATCGGCGTTTCGGGCACCGTCGGCCTCGCCGGCCCAGTCGCCGCCGCAACCTCGACCCCGAGCGTGACCATCGACGTCAAGGCCTTAGGGACCGGAGGAGGTGCGTTCTGCGACGGGACCCGAAAGCAGCTCATCGACGCGGTCAAATCTGACGTCTCCACCGCGATGGTGAGCGGCGACACGGCCAAGATCAAGGCGTACTACGAGAAGGCCAGCTCGCAGACGGCAAAGCTGTTGGCCCTTGCGCCGTCCGAGATCAAATCGGCCCTCGTCCTCACCAGCAAGACGTCGACGGCCCTCGGGGAAGCGCTCAAGAAGGCCGGCTACGACTTCAAGAAACTGGACCCGAAGGCCATGCAGGCCGTGACGAAACCCGATGCGGCCACCACCGCGGCGCAGGCGACGGTCAACGCCTACCTCAAGAACACCTGCCACATGGATCTTGCAAAGGCGATGGGAGTGGCCCAACTTTCGCCTACCACCACAAAGAAGAAGTAGGTACGCCCCGTTCAGTCGATCCTGCGTAGCTCCTGTTTGAAACGAGCCGCGTTCGCCACATAGGACGCGGCGCCGAACGCAGCCGCACCCGGCTTCATGGCATTCTCCCGCAGCTTGGCCGGCACGCCCAGTGCCATCGCCCCAGGGGGAACCACCATGTCGTTGGTGACCACGGCGTTCGAACCTACGAGCGCATCCGGCCCCACAACCGCCCGATGCAGCACGATCGAGCCGTTGCCGACGAGCGTCCGGTCGCGGATCGTGCAGCCTTCCAGGTGGACGACGTGGCCGACCACACAGTCGTCACCGATGATCGTCGGCAGGTCGGGCGTGCAATGGATGACCGAGCCGTCCTGCACCGACGAGCGCTCACCTACCCGTATCTCCCCGTTGTCGCCCCGCAACACCGCGCACGGCCACACCGAGCTGAACGCGCCGATGAAGACACTGCCGATGATCACCGCGTCGGGGTGGACGTAGGCGTCAGGGTGGATCTCGGGCACGCGGTCACCCAGGGCATAGATCGGCATCCCCCTTTCCTACCCCACCGCGCTCCCCGGCCTGGGAACCCGCACATGCGCGCGAGAACCGGCACCGGCCCCCACCTCGAAGGCCGTAGCGTCGCCGCTCATGTCCGACGCAACGCCGACGTCTCCGAGCCTTCCCGTCCCGCCCATCGCCCAAGAGACTCCGGTCGCCACCACGCTCCACGGCGACACCCGTACCGACGAGTACGCGTGGCTGCGGAACCAGGATGACCCGGCGGTCATCGCCCATCTCGAGGCGGAGAACACGTATGCGAAGGCAATACTGGAACCGCTGGCGGGGCTTCAGGACGCACTGTTCAACGAGATCAAGGGTCGCATTCTCGAGACCGACCTGTCGGTGCCGACCGTCAAGGGGCGGTGGGCGTACTACGCCCGCACCGAGGAGGGGAAGCAGTACGCCCGACATTGTCGTCGGCCGGCCGCGGCTGCGTTCGCCGAGGGTGCCGAGGGTGCCGACGCGACCCGCAACGAAACGGTGCTCCTCGACGAGACCCTGTTGTTGGACGAGAACGTGCTCGCCGACGGGCACGACTACTTCGCCCTGGGAACGTTCGAGATCGACCATGCCCACGCCCGCCTGGCCTACGCGTTCGACACCGACGGCGACGAGATCTACGAGCTGCACGTGCGCGATCTCGCGACGGGGGTGGATCTCGCCGACGTGATCCAAGGGACTGCCGGCGGCGTGGCGTGGAGCGCAGACGCGAACGTGCTCTTCTACACGCTCCTGGACGACGCGATGCGACCGTGGCAGCTGATGCGCCACGTGATCGGGACAGACCCCACCGACGATGTGCTCGTGTTCCAGGAGGATGACGAACGCTTCTACATCGGCGTGTCGACCTCGACCACGGAGGAGCTGATCGTCCTCACCATCGGCAGCCAGGTCACCACCGAAGTACATGTTCTGCGCGCAGATGATCCGTACGCAGATCTTCTGCTCATAGCCCCTCGGCGTCAGAACATCGAGTACGGGATCGAGCACCATCGATCCGTCGACGGGAGCCAACGGATGTTCGTGATCACGAACGACGGCGCGGAGAACTTCCGCCTATGCGTCGGGGCTCTCGACGGCACCGCGGCATGGACCGCGGCTGCACCGGAGTGGGAGCCCGACAGTGTGACCGGTGAAACCGCGGCGAGCCGACCGAAACTCGACGCTATCGACGTGTTCCGTTCCCATGTGGTGCTCTACGAGCGGTCGGCCGGCATGGAACGCATCCGCATCGTCGAACTCGGACCCGACGGTTCCATCGGTCCGTCCCGGGTGCTCGAACATGAGGACACCGTCCACAGCGTCTGGGGCATGGGCAACACCGAGCTCGACGCCCCGATGCTGCGCTTCGGCTACACGTCGATGGTCACGCCGTCGAGCGTGTATGACGAGGACCTTCGCACCGGTGAGCGCATCTTGCGCAAGCGTCAGCCCGTACTGGGCCGCTTCCAGTCCGAGGACTACGTGAGCACGCGTGAGTGGGCAACAGCCGAGGATGGGACCCACATCCCGATCTCCATCGTCCGACGCCGCAACACGCCACTCGACGGTACCTGTGCCGGACTGCTCTACGGCTACGGCTCCTACGAGATCTCGATCGACCCGACCTTCAGCTCGCTGCGCATCTCGCTCCTCGACCGTGACGTTGTCTTCGCCATCGCCCACATCCGAGGCGGCGGCGAGATGGGCCGGCGCTGGTACCTCGGCGGCAAGTTCCTCCGCAAGCGCAACACCTTCACCGACTTCATCGCGTGCGCCGAGCACCTGATGACGAACGGCTACGTGGCCCGCGACCGGCTCGTGGCCCGCGGCGGTAGCGCAGGCGGTCTCCTGATGGGCTCAGTCGTCAATCTCCGACCCGATCTCTTCGCCGGGATCGTCGCAGAGGTCCCCTTCGTCGACGTCGTGAATACGATGCTCGATGCCTCGCTGCCGCTCACGGCGATCGAGTGGGAGGAATGGGGAAACCCCGCCGATGCCGAGTACTACGCGTACATGAAGTCGTATGCACCGTATGAGAACGTACGGTCGGCGCCGTACCCTCCGATGCTCGTCACCGCCGGACTCAACGATCCGCGAGTGTCCTACTGGGAACCTGCGAAGTGGGTGCAGCGGCTACGCGCGCACACGACCGCGGCTGCACCGATCCTGCTGAAGACGGAGATGGGCGCAGGCCACGGCGGGCCGAGCGGCCGCTACGACGCTTGGCATGACGAGGCCGTCGTCCTGTCGTTCATCCTGCAGTGCGTCGGGCTGGCAGGAGAATCCGAGGAGCACGCCGTCCGGTGACGCGATACCGCGTGTTCCGGGACGGTTCGATCTCGGCGGTCGTCGCCGGACTGGTGGCGGTCCTGGTCGGCTACACAAGTTCCGTTGCCCTGATCTTCTCGGCCGCCCGCGCACTGGGCGGCGACGATCGGCAAGTCGCATCCACGTTGCTCGGCCTGTGCGTGGCCATGGCCACGGTGATGCTGGTGCTGTCACTTCGCTGGCGTCAACCGGTGATGATCGCGTGGTCGACACCTGGGGCTGCGGTGATCGCTACGGCGGCGACGGCGAGCGGATTCCGTCTGAAGGAGGCCATCGGCGCCTACGTGGTGTGCGCCGGGGCCATTCTCGTTGTCGGTGCCACCGGCTGGTTCGGGGTGCTGATGCGCCACATCCCGGGCGCCGTCGCCGCGGCCCTTCTGGCCGGTGTGCTCGCTCGCTTCGCCATGGACGGCTTCGCCGGTGCGGGCGTGAAGCCGCTTCTCGTCATCTCGATGCTCGTCACGTACGTGGTGTCGCGGCAGTTCCTCCCGAGGTACGCAGTCGTGATCACCAGTGTCGTGGGAATCGTGCTGGCGGTCGTGCGCGGGAACGCCTCGATGCGCGGTCTCGACTGGTCGATAGCCCGACCGGTGTTCACGGCGCCGTCTTGGTCGGCGGCTGCGATGGTGAGCATCGCGGTGCCGGTGTTCGTCGTGACGATGGCCGGACAGAACCTACCCGGCGTGGCCGCCATCCGCTCGGCCGGATACGACACCGACGTGAACAAGGTGATCACCTTCACTGGACTGGTATCGATCCCTACGGCCTTCGTCGGGGCGTTCGCGGTCAACCTCGCAGCCATCACTGCGGCGATCTGCCTCGGTCCGGAAGCCCATCCCGACAAGGAGCGACGCTACGTCGCAACAGTCATCTGCGCGCTTACCTATCTGGTGGTCGGACTCTTCGGGGCAGCGGTCGCAGGCCTGCTCACTGCACTCGGCCACGAGTTGGTGCACGCGATCGCCGCGTTGGCGCTGGTCGGCACGATCGGTGCATCGCTGACGAGCGCGATGGCTGATGAACGCAACCGCGAGGCTGCTGTTGTCACGTTCCTCGTCACCCTGTCTGGCGTAACGCTGCTGAAGGTCGGCTCGGCGTTCTGGGGTGCCGCCGCGGGGCTCTTGGTGCTGATCGCCGTGGCTGTTCGGGCACGCCTCTGCCCGGTGCAATCGTCCTCGGTCTGAGCCGTCGCGCAGCTCGAATGTCGATCAGAATGTCGATCGGAATGTCGATCGGATTGGTCGGGTTTATGCTCGCATGATGCCAACTGGCCGAAACCCTGCTCCGATCGATCCGCGTGGTCCACGGTTCAACCAAGCCGTGCTCAGTGTCGGCCTCCTTGCTGCGTTCCTGTTCGACGTGCGTTGGGCCGTTCCGACGTTCGGCGTATGCCTCGCACTCGGCGCCGTGTTCGGCCCGTCGTATGGGCCGTTCCTGCGCTTCTACGCCAAGGTGGTCCGACCCCGCCTCGCCGCGCCGAAGGAGCTCGAAGACCCGAGGCCGCCCCGGTTCGCGGCAAGTGTCGGCACTGCTTTCCTTGCCGCCGCAAGCATCGCGTTCGCGGCCGGGGGCTCGATGCTCGGCTGGGTACTCGCCCTGCTCGTCGCAGCCCTCGCCGGCCTAGCGGCCATCACCGAGATCTGTGTCGGTTGCGAGATCTACCTCGCCGTCGCTCCCCTGCTGCACCGCCGCTCGGAGCCCAGCCATGCCTGACGCCACACGGTGATCAACATTCGCGGTATCGCCGTGCTGTTCATCGTGTTCCTTGTGGTGCT
>JAYUDQ010000103.1:0-2558 GCA_043739745.1 Acidimicrobiia bacterium
GTTCCCAAGACGCTCTGGTCGCGCAAGCTGCCGGCGGACGACAAGAACCGGATTCCGATGGGGATGCGCTGCCTGCTGGTGGAGCACGAGGTCGGGCTCGTGCTGATCGACAGTGGAGCGGGGAACAAGGAACCGCCGAAGTTCTACGAGAATTACGTTGTTGAAAACGCCGGCGCGGACGGGCGTACGGCGCTCGAGGATGGGCTGCGCGTGGCGGGCTTCGAACCGGGCGACGTGACGCTCGTCATCAACACGCACCTGCACTTCGACCACGCCGGCGGCAACACGTACCGCGACTCGAGCGGGGCGATCAAACCGTCGTTTCCGAAGGCCCGCTACGTGGTGCAGGCGGGTGAATACCACTGGGCGACGCATACCAACGAGCGCACGTCGGGCTCGTACTTCAATCACAACTTCGTCCCGCTCGCCGAGGCGGGGCTCTTTGATTTTGTGGAGGGAGACGTGGAGATCGTCCCGGGGATCTCGGTGCGCCGCACACCGGGGCACTGCCCGCATCACCAGAGCGTCCTGCTCATGGGCGACGACATCGGCTGCTTTCTCGCCGACGTCATCCCGACGTCACATCATTTGCCGCTGCCATGGATCATGGGGTACGACGTGGAGCCGCTCGTTACCATGGAGACCAAGCGCGTGTTGCTGCGGCAAGCGGTCGATGAGGCGTGGACGATGGTCTTTGAGCATGACGCGCACGTAGGATTCGGGCGGGTGGCGCATGATGGGCGGGCCTATGGGCTCGCGCCCGGGGTTCCCGCGCGGTAACTGGCGCTTACTGCGTTTCGCGCGGATCCACGGCATCGGCCGGATCAGGTCTGTCACCGGCATCGGGCTCGTCGTGGCGGCACACGAGGCGATGGAACCTGGCTTCGGGGCCGAAATGGAGGAGCAGCCCGACCTCATAGCGCGTGGCCTGCAGGTAGCTTCGCAGTTGGCGCAGCGAGGCTTTGTGAAGGTCAAACGTCGACTTCACCTCGACGACGAGTCGGTCACCGACGACGATGTCGAGCCGCTGGATGGCGATGGGTTGTCCTTTGTACATGACCCGGACGGTGACCTCCCGCGCAACCCGATGCCCTCGAGTACCGAGCTCTTGCACGAGCGCGTTGACGTACACCGTTTCAACAAACCCGTACCTCAGGGTGTTGTACACTTCGTAGAACGCACCGATGACGGAGCGGCTGAGCGCTTCGTCAACCAGGACAAGGTGATTCATCACCCAGGATACGCTGTCCTCGCGCAACACACATCATCAATTCCACGCGCGACCATGATCGGTGTTGCAAGGAGCTGATCCGGCAGATTATGAAGATCCGCGCGCCAAGCTGTTGCTTTTCTACGCTGTCACCGCGGAATCGCATCAAGCGCCTGCAAAATGTCGCCGGTCACGGGATCATACACCCCGTACTCGACAAAGACGCGATGAAAGAGTCCGTACTCGACCGCACAATTGATCAGCAACGCCGTAGTGGCCAGCGCGATGCCGCGCCGCCCACGCGCCCACACCACGACGAGCAACCAACCACCGAGCAGCCGCAGGAGTGTGTCCGCCGCCGCGAAATAGCGGACATCCTTCGGCGTCACCGCCCACACCAGCGCACCAACGGCAAGGACCGCCACGATCTCCCGCGCCCCACGTGACACCGGGTAAGGATCCGAGAGCGCGACGCCGGCCGCCGCCACGCCGAGCAGAAAGACGATCGGCGCGAGAATAAAGAGGTCGAGCAGGTACCGATACGCCGGCCCCGACATGTACTGCACGATGTAGCTCGTCTCGGAGATGGCGCCGAGGTTCCCCCGCGCGTCAAGAAAAAGCAGGCCGACGCTCCGCGACACCGCGAAGAACCCGGCGGCGAAGAGCACCGGCGGCAGCAGCAGCACGAGGTCCGCCTTGCGCCATCCGCGCGCCCGGTGCCGAAACAGCCAGAGCCCGAGCAGCGCCGGCCACCAGAGCACCGTCGTCTCCTTTTCCGCGAGCGCGAGCGTGCCGATCACCACGGCGAGCCCGTAGCGGCCGATGCCCGCCTTGGCCGTATCCGTGGTCAGCGCCCGCGAGTACGCCCAGATCACGGCGAGCGTGGCCGCACAAGCGATCTCATCCTGCAGCGCCCGTCGGCCCAGGTGCAGTTGCAGGGGCGCCGCGAGCGAGAGCGCGACCGCGATCAGCGCGGGCCGCTCACCGAGGAACTCGCGCCCGAGCAGCCACGTGAAGACGAGCGCCGCGATGCCGCCGACGGTCGAGAGCCAGGCGAGCGTGTGGTACGTGCACCCGCCGGGCAGCGAGCACAGTCCGGACGTGAGCGCCCAGTGTCCCCACCGCAGCGGATTCGGCGTGTCCCACCGCTCGGGGTTCGTCGCGTACTCCGCGGCGAATTTCGGGAACCGCGCAAGGAAGTGGCCGGCGAGCCCACGGGCGTTGACGAGGTATGTCATCTCGTCGTCCGACGAGAACTCGGTCACGTTGTTCCAGTACAGCCGGAACGCCATGCCGAGCGCGAGCAGCGCACAGAGGGCGAGCAGGGACGTGCGCTGCTCGCGGTCGA
>JAYUDQ010000104.1:0-6705 GCA_043739745.1 Acidimicrobiia bacterium
CGCGAAGGTCGAGTTCGTCGTCTCGGTCGAGACGCTTGCCAACGCAACTACCGTCCACGCCGACGTCGTGCTGCCCGCGGCCGGCTATGCCGAGAAGTCGGGCACCACCACCAACATCGAGGGCCGCGTCAGCCAGGTGGTGGCCAAGGTCAGCGCGCCCGGCCTGGCCCGCCCCGACTGGATGATCGCCAGCGAGCTCGCGTTCATCCTCGGTAGCGATCTCGGCTTCGAGCAGGTGTCCGACATCACCGAGGAGATCGCCCGCTTGGCACCCTCGCACCTCGGTCTCACGCTCGAAGTACTCAGCGCGCGTACCAATGCGGACGGTGTCATCGTGCCCCTGCCCGAGGCGGTCACCGAACAGGCCGATGTCGTGGCCCCCGAGGCACAGGTCGTGGCAGACACGACTGCGGCCCCGGCCGAAGCCGATGGCGACACCCCGGTGCTCACGGTCGCAGACGTCCCTGCGCTCGTGCGTTTCGGCGCGCCGACGACTGCCGCCATCTCGCCGACACCGGATTCCTACTCGCTGCGCCTGATCACCGGACGCCGCATGTACGACGGCGGCACCATCGTCCAGGCCAGCCCGTCGCTGGCCAAGCTGGCAAACGACGCCGGTGTCCACCTCAACCCTGGCGAGGTCGAGCGCCACGGCCTCCACAATGGTGCTTCGGTCACCGTCACGTCGCAGACTCACGACGTGGTGATGACGGTCGTGGCCGATCCCCTCGTGCCACGCGGCGTCGCACTCATCCCGTACGGCTTCGAGGGCGTCGGTGCCCGTTCGCTCATCGACCTCGGCACGATCGCGGCCGAGGGCATCACCAAGGTCCGCCTCGAAACGCTCAAGGGTGGTGACGCGTGATGATCGGTGCACTTACCAATGTGGTGACCGGTGTCCTGTCGGGTGTGCTCACCCAGGAGCAGGGCGACCCTCTGCTGGCCAAGGGCAACTACCTCTGGGGCACACCGCTCATCATCGTGGCCATCAAGGCCCTCGTGAGCTTCGTCGTCCTCCTCGTCGGCGTGATGCTCATGGTCTGGTTCGAGCGCAAGGCCATCTCGAAGATGCAGAACCGCGTCGGTCCGAACCGCGCCGGCCCGTTCGGTCTCCTGCAGACCCTGGCCGATGGCACGAAGCTGTTCTTCAAGGAAGAGCTGTTCCCCGAGCGGGCCGACAAGTTCGTGTTCCGTCTCGCGCCGTACCTCAGCGCGGTGCCTGCGTTCCTCACGTTCTGCGTGATCCCGCTCGGCGGCACGGTGCACTGGTTCGGCCACGCCACCTACCTCCAGCTGGCTGACCCGCCGATGGGTGTGCTCTTCAGCCTCGCCATCTCCGGCATCGCCGTCTACGGCGTGATGCTGGCGGGGTGGTCGTCCGGCTCGAAGTACCCGCTGATCGGCTCCGTCCGGGCCAGTGCGCAGATGGTCAGCTACGAGGCGGCCATGGGCCTTTCGCTTGCGGCGGTGGTGCTGATGGCCGGCACGCTGTCCACGCAGGGCATCGTCGGCAGCCAGGCGGGCTGGCACTGGAACCTCTGGAACACCGGTCTCATCCCCGCTGTGGTGTTCGCGATCGCCGGCACGGCCGAGCTGAACCGCCCGCCCTTCGACCTCGTCGAGGCCGAGTCCGAGCTGGTCGGCGGCTTCCATACGGAGTACTCGTCGGCCCGCTTCGCGTTCTTCTTCCTGGCCGAGTTCATGAACACGATCACGATGTCGGCGCTGATCGTCACGCTGTTCCTCGGTGGCCCGAGCATCCCGTGGGACGTGCCGTTCTTCACCGCCGTCTCGCCGCTCTGGTTCATGCTCAAGTTGTTCGTCCTTCTGTACACCTACGTTCTGTTGCGAGCCACGTTGCCCCGGTTCCGGTATGACCAGCTCATGGATCTCGGCTGGAAGAAGCTGATTCCGGCTGCGCTGCTGTGGCTGCTGGTGCTAGCCGCGGCCAAGTCCGGCAACGGCGACCGGCCGATAGCGATCCGCAATGCGCTGATCGCCGCGGCGGGGGCGCTGCTGGCGTGGCGTCTACTGTTCGCGGCCATGTCTGTGGGCCGACGCACGTCCGATGAGGAACGTGCAGCCGAAGCCGCGGCCCGCGATCCGCGGCTCGCAAAGGGACGGTTCTGATGGCCTGTGCTTCGATCGCATTCCGGGTCGCGTTCTGCTCGGGCCTCACGTCGGTGGGTGCGTAGTGGGCTATCTCGAAGGCTTCCGCATCCCGCTGCAGGAGCGCATCCGCCGCGACATCCGCACCGAGCGCTACCCGGACACCATCCGCGAGAAGCCCGAGCGCTTCCACGGCCGCCACGTCCTCAACCGCTACGAGGACGGCATGGAGAAGTGCATCGGCTGCGAGCTTTGTGCAGGCGTGTGCCCGGCCAAGTGCATCTACGTCCGCGGCAAGGACAACGACCCCGAGAACCCGACGTCGCCCGGTGAGCGCTTCGGCTTCGTCTACGAGATCAACTACCTGCGTTGCATCCACTGCGACCTCTGCGTCGAGGCCTGCCCAACCGAGGCCATCACCGAGTCGAAGATCTTCGAGTTCAGCTTCACCAACCGCCGTGACGCGATCTACACGAAGGACGAGCTCATCGTCGACGACAAGGGCCGTCCGCGGGTGCAGCCATGGGAGGACGGCCGCAACGCCGACAACGCGCTGTCCGGCTGGATGCGGGCAACAGCTCCCGGTGGCAACGCCGAGTTCGAAGGCGACGTGTTGTGGTCAGGCGACCTCGGCTGCGGCGAGCAGGCGGCCGAGTTGGGCCAGCCGGAAGAGGCGAGAACCGCTGCAGCCCGCCGGGCCGAAGTGGCCAAGGCCTTCGCTGCTGCGGCGTCGTCCAAGTCCTCAGGGCCTTCAGGCGGACACCACGCAGGTACCGAACACTGATGGTCATCGACTGGATCGTCTTCCTCGCCGGCTCAGTGCTCATGCTGAGCGGCGGTGTCGGCGTACTCACACTGCGCAACCCTGTGCACGCGGCGCTGTCGCTCGTCATGACGCTGTTCGGCGTTGCTGTGCTGTTCGTTTCGCAGGAGGCGCACTTCCTCGCCGTCGTCGAGGTCATCGTCTATGCCGGCGCCGTCGTCGTGCTCTTCCTGTTCGTCATCATGCTCATCGGCGTGGACAAGTCCGAAGACACGACCGGGGAACCACTCCGGGGTCAACGACCGGCGGCGTTCGTACTCGGTGCCCTTGCACTGGCCGAGCTGGTTCTCATCAGCCGGGTGCACTTCGTCCTCGGTTCGCCCAGCACTGCGGGTTCCGCAAGCGGTGCCGGCACCAACGTCGAGAAGCTGGGTCGCTCACTGTTCACCCGCTACCTGTTCTCCTTCGAGATCACCTCGGTGCTGCTCGTCATCGCCGTGGTGGGCGCGGTCATGATGTCGCGCCGTACGACCCCCCTTCCCGACGAGAAGGCGGCGGCATGAGCGTCCTCGCAACCACCGGTCACGTTGCCGGCGCGTGGTACCTCGCCGTTGCCGCCGTGCTCTTCAGCATGGGCGCCGTCGGCCTGCTGATCCGGCGCAACGTGCTGATCATGTTCATGTGCGTCGAGCTGATGCTCAACGCGGTGAACCTCACATTCGTCACGTTCGCCCGCATGTTGGACGACATCGGCGGCCAGGTCGTCGTGTTCTTCTCCATGGTCGTTGCCGCGGCCGAGGTCGTCGTCGGGCTCGGCATCATCGTCTCCATCTTCCGGCGCAAGAAGATCGGCGCAACTGCCGACAGCGCCAACCTCCTCAAGGGCTGAAGCCGTGCTTGATCTCGTCTGGCTCATCCCTGCCCTGCCGCTTGCCGGCTTCGTGGTCCTGCTGTTGTTCGGCAAGCGCATCGGCGAGCCGTTTGCAGGTTGGCTCGCGGCGTCCATGGTGGGCGGTTCGTTCGCGGTCGCGGTCGCCATCTTCGTCACCCTTGCGGGCAAGAGCGAGGACGAGCGGGCCTTCACGAAGACGCTCTTCACGTGGCTGCCCTCGCTCGGCGTGAACGCCGCGATGCTGGTGAACCCGCTGTCGATCACGATGGTGCTGTTCGTCACCGGCATCGGCGCACTGATCCACGTCTATGCCATTGGCTACATGCACGGCGACGAGCGGTTTCCGAGGTTCTTCACCTACCTCAACCTGTTCGTCTTCTCGATGCTGATGCTCGTACTGGCCGACAACTTCGTGCTGCTCTTCCTTGGCTGGGAAGGCGTTGGTACGTGCTCATACCTTCTGATCTCGTTCTGGTTCGAGCGCGACACGGCGGCGAGTGCGGGCAAGAAGGCGTTCGTCACGAACCGCATCGGCGACTTCGGCCTCATGGGTGCGATGTTCCTGATCTTCCAGCACACCGGCTCGCTGCAGTACAACACCGTCTTCCGCTACGTGGAAGAGCACGGCATCACCAAGGGCACAGCCACCGCCATCTGTCTGCTGCTGTTCCTCGGCGCGGTCGGCAAATCGGCCCAGCTGCCGCTCTATGTGTGGCTGCCCGACGCCATGGAAGGCCCAACGCCGGTCTCGGCCCTCATCCATGCGGCCACCATGGTCACGGCCGGCGTGTACCTGATGGTCCGCGTCCATCCGCTGCTCGAGCTCAGCTCGTTCACGTTGCACCTCATCGCCTGGGTTGGTGCCATCACCGCGCTCTTCGCAGCCACCATCGCCACGTCGCAGGACGACATCAAGCGAGTGCTGGCCTATTCGACGATTAGCCAGCTCGGCTACATGTTCCTGGCCGTCGGTGTACAGGCCAACACCGCAGCGATCTTCCACATGGTCACGCACGCGTTCTTCAAGGCGCTGATGTTCCTCGGGGCCGGTTCCGTCATCCACGGCATGCACGGCTTCCCGGACGAGCAGAACATGAAGAAGATGGGCAACCTCAAGAAGTGGATGCCCGTCACCGCCGGCACGTTCCTCATCGGCTGGCTGGCCATCGCCGGCGTGCCTCCGTTCGCCGGCTTCTGGTCGAAGGACGACATCCTCCTCGGCGCCTGGCATGACAACAAGGCGCTGTGGGCCATCGGGCTCGCCACTGCACTGCTCACCGCGTATTACATGACCCGTCAGATCGTGCTCGTGTTCTTCGGCAAGGAGCGCTTCCTCCACGACGTGCAGACCTTCGCCGCCGTCGACGAGCACGACGCCCATCACCGCGACCATCCGCACGAGTCGCCGCCGCTGATGCTGCTGCCGCTCGTCGCCCTCGCCGGTCTGTCAATCGTAGGTGGACTTATCAACACACCGTTCTCCGACAAGACCGAGTTCCTGGGCAAGTGGCTCGAGTCGGCCAGGATCCCTGGCACCAAGGCGGCGTCGTTCGTCGGTGAGGTCACCCGCACGGCGGGCGGCACCAAGATCGCGCTCGCCGTCATTGCCACGATCACCGGCCTCATCGGCATCGCCATCGGTGCCCGCCTCTGGTCGCGCGGTGCGGACCAGCCGGCGCTCGAACCCGTACTTCTCAAGCGCGCATACGGTGTCGACGACGCGCTCGGCAAGGTCATCACCAAGCCCGGCCTCGCACTGGCCACGTTCCTCGCGTTCGTGGTCGACACCCGCGTGATCGACGGCTTGGTGAACGGCGTCGGCACGAGCGTGCGCTTCGTCGGCGACAACGTCCGCAAGTTGCAGACCGGCTACGTGCGCAATTACGCGCTCGGTCTGGTGGGTGGCCTCGTGCTCATGCTCGCCTGGGCGATCTACCGGGCCGGGGTGTGAGCGACATGCATACCTCGTCCGTTCCGTTCCCGCTGCTCTCCATGCTGATCGTGGTGCCCCTCGTCGGCGCCATCCTCACGATGCTGATCCCCAAGACCCGCACCGAGATCGCCAAGATCTTCGGGCTCGTCTTCAGCGGCGCCACCCTCGCCCTGTGCATCTGGCTGATGACGAACTTCAAGTCCGGCGAGGCCGGCTACCAGTTCGCCTCGAAGCACGAGTGGATCAGCCAGTTCGGCATCTCCTGGAACCTCGGCGTCGACGGCATCTCGCTGTGGCTGGTGGTCCTCACCGGGGTGCTGTTCCCGATCGCCATCATCGGGCCGGACGAGCGCCACGACGTGAAGCCCTACATCGCCTGGCTGCTGCTGCTCGAGGCCGGGGTGATGGGCGTGTTCATGAGCCTCGACCTGTTCCTCTTCTTCGTGTTCTTCGAAGTGGTGCTCGTCCCGATGTACTTCCTCATCGGCGGCTGGGGCCACGGCGCCAAGACGTACGCAGCCACCAAGTTCTTCCTGTACACGATGTTCGGCTCCGCGCTCATGCTCGTGGCCTCCATCACGCTCGCGTTCTTGGCCAAGCCGAAGCTCGGTGTACTTACGTTCGACATCACACAGCTCGCCAACGCCAACCTGCACCAGTCGACCGCCCGCTGGTTGTTCCTCGCCTTCGCCCTCGCGTTCGCCATCAAGGTGCCGATCTTCCCGCTGCACACCTGGCTGCCTGACGCGCATACCGAAGCGCCAACCGCGGGCTCGGTGATCCTTGCCGGTGTGATGCTGAAGATGGGCACCTACGGGCTCATCCGTTTCGGGCTCTACCTGTTCCCCGAGGCGTCGGTGTGGTTCGGCCCGGTGATGCTCACGCTCGGCGTGGTCGGCATCATCTACGGCGCACTGGTCGCGGTCGCGCAGAAGGACCTGAAACGCCTCGTGGCCTACTCGTCCGTCGCCCACCTCGGCTTCATCGTCCTCGGCACGTATGCGCTCA